>JAGLRO010000071.1 GCA_023136245.1 Candidatus Heimdallarchaeota archaeon | reverse complement strand
TTTACTTCGTTTTTCGATTTTAGAGAGGAAGAATTGGAAGGTGTTAAAATGCTAGAACAAGTACTTGAACAATTTCCTCTCAGGGCAATAATTTTGGGGCGTACTTCGAAACTAGAAATTTTGCATGAAATATTTAATGAAGCTGATGGTTTAGGAATTGCAGATGTATTTTCGATTGATCAAAATTTAGTAGAAGAAGTAAGATCTTTGAAAGCAAAAAGTCCAGACAAAATAGTAGCAATGCATGTTTCAGAATCAGAGGATGTCATTTCAAAAACTTATTCTACTTATGGAAAACGGGATATAGAAATGGCGTGTGATTATTCTATATTTGATTTTTTGATTCACGCAACTTATGCAAATGAAAATGATTTCTTTCTCCTGAAAAAGAATAATATTAATATCGTCTGTTGCCCTATTTCCAACTTATACCACAGTCTCAAGTTTCCTCCAATCAGTACTATATTGAAGAAGAAGATATTACTTGGACTTGGTACAGACAATGTTCTTTGCTGCAATCCTGATCCATTTCGACTAATGGCTTTCACACTTTATAATGCACGAAGTGATAACCAACACATCACACCAAAAGACATTCTCAAAGCACTTACTGTTAATCCTGGTTTAATGATTAAGATGAAAATCGGTCAAATTGCTATCGGATATAGTGGAGATCTGATAGGTATAAATCTGGAGAATCAGAATCTCAAATTCTCAAAAGATGTCTACTCAGCAATTACTATGCGAGCAAATCCTTCAGATATCGGCTTCCAAATGTATAAAGGTAAGGTAATAAAATGGGAAGGCCAAAAATAATAGTTAATGTAGCTTGTTCTTTCGATGGTATGATTGCATCAAAAAGTGGTCCTCTACCTCTTTCAACGGAAAAAGATTGGATTCGTGTTCATCAATTAAGAAATTCCGTTGATGCTATATTTGTGGGAATAAATACAATTCTAATTGACAATCCATTACTAACCGTCAGATATGTAGATTCTAAACCATCTCCTCCACAGAGGGTTGTTCTTGACACAAATTGTAGAATACCACTAGATGCAAAAATACTTCTTGATCAAGATAAATATCCTACAATTATCTTTACTTCATCAGATGCTGATGCTGAAAAGGTGGACAGAATAAAATCGATTGGTGCACAAGTGATACATGTATCAAAAGACGACATTAATGGATTTCTCTCTCTATCAGAGATTTTAAGAATCTTATTTGAGCAATTTAATGTGAAAAGTGTATTAGTAGAAGGTGGCTCTACAATAATCTCTCAATTCATTCAAAAACAACCAGTTGATAAGATGTATGTATTCTTTGCACCTTATTTTGTTGGAAGTATGGATGGGATTCCTTTATTTGATGAAAATACTGAAAGAACTATAAATGAATCAACAAAATTCGTTCTAGAAAAGGCAGAAAAATTTGATGAAGGACTATTAGTTGAATTGAAACTAAGAAAAGATGACTTCCCATGAAAACAGAATACTACTTATCTCTTCTAAAAGAATCTCAAGAAGAAATAAGAGTAATGGCAGATGACAAGAGAAAGGAAACCTATGCAAATGTAATTACTTTTTCACGTAATGTTTTTGTGCCTGTAACCCATCAATGTAGGAACCGTTGTGCTTATTGTGGTTTTGTTTCCGATGATCCAGGAAGTTGGATTGCGATTGAGAATTACAGAAAATTACTTGATCAAGCAAAAAACCTTTTCTGTTCAGAGGTTTTGATAACTCTAGGAGAGAAACCGGAGGAGAAATATCCCAGTGCTAGACATTTTCTTGAAAAACAAGGATTTGATTCAACCGTTGATTATGTCAATCATTTATGTGAAATAGCATTAAATAAAAAACTTCTACCTCATTCAAATCTTGGTGTTTTATCATATGAAGAGCTTGCAAAACTCAAAGATTCAAATGTTAGTTTAGGATTAATGCTTGAATCTTCTAGTTCTAGATTGATGGAAAAAGGTGAAGCACACTATTATTCACCTGGAAAGGATCCATCACTGCGTATTAGTACGATTGAAAATGCAGGAAAACTTAAGATTCCATTTACAACTGGTATTTTGATTGGTATCGGTGAAACATGGGAAGAACGTGCTGAATCGTTAATAGTTTTAGCACAGATTAATGAGAAATACAACCACATTCAAGAGATTATTATCCAAAACTTCAATCCTCAACTTAATACACCAATGTCTAATTTTCTACCTCCGACCGATGACGATATCCTCCTAACTGTTGCACTTGCACGTGTTCTATTCCCTCCTGAAGTGAGTATTCAGATACCTCCTAATCTCAACAAAGACAGAATTTATGATGTAATTTTTCATGGGGTAAATGATTTTGGTGGTATTTCACCTCTTACGATTGATTACATAAATCCAAATATGGACTGGCAACAAGAAAAGGATTTACAAAAAGAACTACACACTAGAGATTACATATTGAGGGAAAGATTGCCTGTCTACCCAAAATATGAAAAGTATTTAAGTACTATAATCAGAGAAATAATTGAGGAACATTATAAAAATGAAAGAACTTTCACCCCCTAAAGTTGAAGAATTATTCAATCTTCGATCTTTTCGAGAATCAAATAGAGAAGAAATTAATGCAGTTACTAAGATGCTCAAGAAAAGAGGAAAGGAATTGTGGATTCAAGCATCATTAGCAGATGAAGCTAGATTCGTACAAGTAGGTGAAGATGTTTCTTTTGTTATAAATCAAAATATAAACTTCACTCAGAACTGCATTGGTTCATGTAGGTTTTGTTCTTATCGTGTTGAATTGAAAGAAAATAAAACTGACAAGTACAGATTATCTCTGGATGATATAGGTGTTGAAATTGATAAAGCAATAGCCAGAGGATGTACTGAAGTATGTGTCCAGGGAGGATTGGATCCGGAACTGTCTTTTGATTTCTATATTAATATCCTTAAAACTGTAAAAGCTAAAACATCAAACATTCATATTCATGCTTTCTCTCCATCTGAAATAGCATTTATGTCTCAAATTTCTGGAGAAAGCGTAGAGGATATCTTTATCGAATTAAAGAAAAATGGACTTGACTCTTTTCCAGGAACATCAGCAGAAATTCTTGTTGATGATATTCGAAGAATCATCTGTCCAGATAAGATTTCAACAAGTCAGTGGATAAACATTACACTTACTGGACATTTAGTTGGTTTGAAGTCAACCTCTACGATGATGTACGGTCATATAGAATCTTTGGAAGACCAAGCAGAACACCTTGTTTTATTAAAGGATATACAATCCCACTCCAAAAATTTCACTGAATTTATTCCTTTACCATTTATACACACAAATACTGTTCTCTATCGCTATTTAGGTGCTAGACCTGGAAGTACAGGAATGCAAGATCTAGCTCTTTTCAGTACAGCTAGATTGTATTTTGGTGAAGTGATTCCGAATATTCAAGCTTCTTGGGTAAAACTTGGACCCAAATTTGCTCAAATCTCTCTAAATACAGGTGTAAATGATCTTGGTGGTACACTATTTTCAGAGAAAATTACTAAAAGTGCAGGAGGATCTCATGGTGAAGAAAAAACAGTAGAAGAATTTGTAGAACTTATTCGAGACTCAAATAGAATTCCTGTTCAACGAGATACTCTTTACAATAGATTGCGCACCCATTAATAATAAGCCAAGTTTTAAATTGAATGCTGACAAACTTAGTTTGGTTGTATGGAATCGAAGAAACGATCTACTCCTGAAATCTGGAAAGCTCTTTCTAATAAGATAAGAAGGGATTTACTTTGTTTTATAGGAGAGAAACAGATTGTTTCTTTTACTGAAATTCAAGAACAGTTTCAAATGAAAGTTGGAACATTGTATCACCATATTGATACACTGGGTGAGCTGATTTCTCAGAATCACACAAAGAAGTATCTTCTAACTGAAAAAGGTAGAAGAGCGTTTTCTCTTATTGAAGATGAACTGGACGTTTCAGCTCCTAGTTTACAAGCTTATGGTAGATTTTCCTTTCTCCACAACTTCTTTCTTCGTCCAGTGTTTCGATTTATTAATAACGATGCAGTCCGTTCTTTAGGATTCTCAATTATGATTTTCATTGGGTTAACTGTGGCAACTTATTTTCTATCTGTTACACCAATTTTCCTCTTCCCATCATTTATAACTCCAGCTTATTTTGCACCTGTTTATTTTGTTATTTCAACTGTAATAACGTATATAATTACTGAACTAGTAATAGTTTTAATCTTCAGAAAAACCTCCAATAAACTAGCCTTATTTCAGAGTATTATTATTGCTCAAATACCGTTGATTCTTCTTTGCATTCTAGAATCTTTTGTTTTCAAATCCGAATATCCAACGTCATTTTTACAGATTGATATTTGGTTCATTGCAATATTAATCATTGTTCAGTTAGTTTTCGTGGGGTTGTTAATAGAAGCTATTATCGTGATAAAGGAATTAAGGGTAGAAAAAGCAGGTTCAGCAGCTCTTCTTACCGTTTTTATTGTAAATAGCCTTGCTTTTCTAATAATGAACATGCTGGAGGTATTAATATGACAAAGTTCGAAAAAACTAGAACTCAATACTTTAAACTTTGTAGAAATAAATCCTTATCAAAGATTATTATCATACTAAGTTTCGAGGGGAACGTACCATGAGTGACCATAACCATCCTCCTTTATTTGAGAATAGAATAGCCCCACCATATCTTAAATCGGTTATGGTACTCGTTTTGTTCCTCTCTTCCATAGTTTTTACACCTTTGAGTGTAATGTCCTCCTCTGAGAATCAAAATAACATGTTTTCTCTCACCTCTTATCCTTCTTTTCAAATAAGCGAATCATTGCCCCTTTACCAAGAAAAGATGGAAATGGTAGTAGGAAAAGAAGAATCATTAATCACAAAACTAGAAATAGAAGGAGGGATTATTGAAACTCCGTTTGATCTCTCTTTACCTGTTTTTGCTTCTGTCTCTCAAATAGATTTTCTAATCTCTAATCAATCGAATTTTGTAAATGTTTGGACAAATCCACTGTGGCAAAGCCCTGATGGATTAGTTATAAGGATTAAAACAAGAACAATAAATCAAGATATTTTGGAATCAATTTCAACGTATGTTCAAACACTAATTTTCCAGTTTTATGGAGTAAATCTTAGTGTGTTCAATCTCAAAGAAGTTTCTCCAACTGAAAATCAAATCTCTTTAATTGCATCAGCAACGAACATTAATGCTCTTAGTGTTTTTCATGAGATTTTCGCTCCGTATGAAGAAGATGGAAATGGGAATATGGTTGAAATAATTTCAAACATGTTTCAACTTCAACCGATTGTGTATGCTTTTGGTTATTCTATTCACAAACAAAGGGTCGGAGTTAGCAAGATTTCAAGAAGTGCTGTAATTGCACTTGAAGATAAAATAGAATTAAGTGGTAATTTGCGTACTTTCAATGTTAGTTCTATAGTGGGTTCAAAAATCATCCCAAATCCTTCAGCTTTTGTCTCAAAGTTCTCCTTCCGATTACCGTTTTATGCAAATATTACAAAAGTCAACCCTGATACTGATAATGTAGCTAGTGCTATGACTGGATTTTTTGAATGGATCTTGAAATACTCTAATTTTACAAAACATGCAGTTTTTGATGCTGAGGTTATTTATTCCCCCTCCTCTTCTTTCAGTATGGATTTTCCAAGGGTAATTGTCACCAATTCGTATTCAGATCAACTACTGGAGGAGGATGGAATTTTGAATATGACTTATTCAATTCAGAACGTTGGTTCTAGTCCAGCTTATGATACAACAATAAGATTTCCAATTCCTGCACAATTAGAAACATTCATTATTGCTGGAACAGAAATACCAGTTTTACGTGATGACTTGCAAATTGATGAATTATTCTCAACTTTTATTGAACTTGAGATTGATTATTTCTCAGAAACCATTAATATTCCCATTCTAGATATTACAGGTTGGTATTCAAATACCACATCTCTTTCGCTTGCTAGATGGATGGATAATACTTCGATAGAACTCCATGAATATGTTAATATTCACTGTTCAAATGGTGTTTCTTCAGATTTGTATCTAGCAGTTGAGTCAAGAATTCAACCGATATTAGAAACTTATGGTATTTTATATATTATTGCAAATTATAAAACACTTATTCGAGATGAACTCTCACAAGCTGTCGCAGAAGCATATGCAATTATTTTATCAGAATTTTATGAAAATCAAACACTTTTCCAGTATAACTCAACTGATTTCGCATATGTACCCACAATCTATGGTAGTTATCTAGAGTGCATAATTCCATCTCTCGATGTGAATGAGACTCTGGAAAAATCCTGGAGAATAACAGATATTCCTACCTCAGATGATAAATTTGGTGCTTTTTCGATTTCAACAAAACAAAGTGTGGACAATGAATATGCTGTTTTCAAGACAACTGAAAGCGACTATAAACAATTAATGCTCGCTCTTTTCACTGAAACAAATACAGCTGGAAGATTTCTTAGTGTCTATGAGTCAGAGATAGATTCCTTTGTTTCATTGGGAAGTCGTTTCTTATATTCAGATATTAGTGGAAAAGATTATTATGGTTTAACTAATGGACTTAATTTCCAGATTGGAGATGATGAAGCAGTTCTGCAAAGTACTCTCTATTCAGAACAATCTACGTATGAAGTTGGGGATTTAGTTTCTTTTACTTTAAATATTAGCAATTACGGAACTCTTGATGCTTATGATATACATGTTGACATCGTGAATATTAAACTGAACTATCTATGG
>JAGLRO010000070.1 GCA_023136245.1 Candidatus Heimdallarchaeota archaeon | reverse complement strand
AGCTTATGAAAATAGAAAGAAAGCAAGAAATGCATTCATTACTTTAATTTTAGCAGCTTTCTTTACAGCATTATACGAAGTTCTTGTAATCAAAATGGATGAATTACAGCATTCTCAAAGAAGTGATCTTTCTGTTCCTTTTTTGTTTATGATAATGCTCCATTTCTACAGTTTTAATCTGGTAAAACAAATTGTAAATAAAATTGGAAGTAGTAAGAAAACAGGAACTGGAAAATCAATATTCTACACTTTATTTGCTTTAAATCCTTGTATCAGATATCTGTTACCTTTCTTACTTATAGTTCTAACATCACTGGGAGGTGGATTACAATTAGTATATACATATTATGCAGATTTAGTAATGACTTATGTAGCTGCAGTAAATGCTGTTGGAGTAACATTGTATATATGGATAGATGGAAGAAAGATCAAGATTGCCCATTTACTTGAAGCATTACCAAGGGATATTGACAAACATATAGAAGAAGTAACTGCAGAATATCAAACAATGATAAAGAAGAGTGATATTTCTGTATTCTGTCCTAGTTGTGGAATTAAAGTCCATGATGATTCAGCGGTATGCTCGAAATGTGGTGCTACAATAGCGGGATCAAAATAAAGTAAATTAATTCTCTTCTTCTATTCTTTTTGTTGCATTTGCAATCTTAGCTTCTTTTGCACTCTTTCTAATTGAATTTATCAGAAAATAGAAAACCAATGTTGTAATTCCAACACCTACTACTATTAGAAGTACTCTTAGTAAATCATTATCATTGGGATCTGAAGTGAAATTTGTGTTGTAATTTTCAGTTCTGTAATTAATTGCATCTTGAATTTTTATCTCGAGAAACCCATAAGAAGCTGATCCTTCCATTACGGCAACAATTCTTCCTAAATCATCCAGAACCACTAGTGAAGGGACTACCGAAAGATTAAATTTTTCAGTAGATTCATCAGTAGAATATCCCATTAGCCAATCATTTGAAATTGAATGGTTCCCTTTGAAATCAATGAGTGTTTGATTAGAAGTCTCATATCTCGCATTTAGTAGGAGTATTGTAATGTTGTAGTTTTGATCTAAATCTTCTAAAACTGTAAGCTCACTTATGCAAGAAGCACAAGTTGGGAGGAAGAAAACAGTTAATCGAACTCCTGAATAATTGTTGACATCATCCATTTCCATATTCATATTCCAAAAAGTGATGCTGAAGTTATCAGCTTTAGAATTCGTTGAAAAAAAACAAAGAATCATTACTACAATGAAAAGATTCTTGAGTAGAATTTTCTTATGATTCTTTGACATATTTGATCAACCAGTTTGTTATCAACTTATTGCTGAGAAGTTTATTATAGTTCTGTTATCCTCTACATTCACATTATTGCATATAACAGAATTATGAACATGAGAGAACTTTCCTATATTAGATTTTTCCCACACTACACTATGATCAATTCTACATTTTTCTTGGATAGCAACATCATTGTGTAGAACTGAATACGGACCAATGGTAGCGCCATTTTCTAAAATAACGTTATCTCCAATAACTACAGGAGAAATTATTCTAACGTCCTCTGATTTTTGAAGATTCTTTCCAAACCAGCTACCTTTATCAAAATTCCCTGGAGGGTAAAAACCATCTACAAAACCTCGAAGCATATCCCAGTTAGCCCACAGATAACTACGAATGTTTCCACAATCAATCCAATAGTATTCATCAACAAAACCTGTGAGTTTAAATTTCTCTTGAAGAAGATAAGGAAATAATTCTTGTCCAAAATCATTAATATCTTTGAAACTATCTAGAATTTCTAGTACTTTATTCTTAAAAATATACAGACCAGTATTAACTAGATTTTGATGGAATTCAGAAACAGATCTGTATGCAAAAGCTAATGTTGTGAACAACATTTCTTCTGGTCGGGGTTTTTCTAGGAATATCTCTATGTTCTGATTCTTGTCCAGAATGATAACTCCAAATTTCTTAGTAGGAAAATTGACGTTCTTTAAACTAATTGATGCATAGGAATCAGTTCTTTTGTAGAATTTTATTATATCTTTTACTTTGAGATTGCATACAATGTCTGCCATTGAAACGATAAAATCACCATCAATTGAATCAGCAATCTTTCTCACAGCATCAGCTGTACCAATAGAATCAGTATCAGAAATTGTTATTTCAAGATCATCATAATGAGGTGAAGTAGTTAGGTAGTCCTTGATTTGTTCTCCAAGATACTTGACTGCAACAATTATTTTCTTGATACCCGCATCTCGAATCTGTTTTATTGTAAAATCTATCATCGGTGTTAAAGTTACGGGTACCAACGGTTTGGGTTTATTTGAAGTTAAAGGTCTTAATCGGGTTCCTTTACCTCCTGCGAGTATCACAGCGCAATCAATTGCCATAAACTTCAACTCATTATCTCAATTCCTATCTAAAAATGTATTCCTTTAATTATCTTCATCAAATTTATTTCCTAGCCATTCTAATTACTTTTTTTTCTTCATTTCCCCTTCCGAAAAAAGAAGGTGATTAAAATGCTATAATCTGTTCCATTTGTCTTAATACAATTTCAAATGTTTTTTTGGTTCATCTATACTTTTTTATTCTAGATTGAATTAGAAGACATAAGACTTTAATACCGTGTAGAATTGGTATTAAACACTTCCCTCTAACAAATGATTTAAATAGAATCATGAGGAGAAAAGTACTAGGAAAGATGGTGGTATAGTGAGCCAAAGAATATTCAAAATTACATTATTGGGAGAAGGTGCTGTTGGCAAAACTTCTATTCGTAGAACGTATTTAGGGGAATCGTTTAAAGATGGATACATGATGACAATTGGTGCAGATTTCGCCGTCAAGAAAATGGCATTAGGTAGCGTTGAATATACTCTTCAGATTTGGGATCTTGCAGGTCAACAACGTTTTTCAGCTGTTCGTGAAGTTTATTATCGTGGTACAGCTGGTGCACTTCTGATTTTTGATATTTCTCGTCCTGAAACATACGAAATTCTTCCAAATTGGCTACATGAGCTAATTCGAAACAATAAGAATCGTATTGTTCCCATTGTTCTTATCGGCAATAAAGCAGATCTTCGTGAAACTACTCCTTATTCTGTTCCTAAGGAATATGCACAAGAGTACGCTGATCAGCTCTCTGAATGGTCTGGGTTTTATGTTCCATACGTTGAAACTTCTGCTAAAACAGGGTTGAATGTTGAAAACGTTTTCTCAATCTTAGCTGAAAATATTTCTCAATATTTCGAAAGAATGATGGTTGAAAACAGTTAATTATCACTTTTTCAATTTTTCTTGTTTCTTTATATTCGGTATAATAGTTAACCGAAATGATTTTTATTGCTATTGTAGAATGTAATTTGTTAGGAGAGACAGTACTTATGATAAATACTATCGAAATTCTAGATTACTTGAAGAGTAAAGGATTTACTCTTTCTACAGGAGTTCCATGTTCCTATTTTAAGAACGTCATCAATTCACTTGAGAAAGATGATACATTACAGTATATTCCAGCAACTAGAGAGGATGAAGCTATTGGAATAGCTTCTGGCTATTTCTTTGGAGGAAAACAAAGTTTTCTTTTAATGCAAAATTCTGGTTTAGCAACTATTGGTGATGCCTTAACTTCTCTTGCTCAGTTGTATAAAGTTCCTCTCCTTATTTTTGTTAGTTATCGTGGTTTGGAACCCGATGCAGATTTTCCTGAACATCTGATAATGGGAGATGTAACTGAAAATGTTCTTAAAGCATATCATCTACCTTATTGGATACTTGAAGAAGAAAATTGGCAAAATATTTTAGAGCTCTCAATTAATAAGATGAATGAAATTTCTTTACCTGTATGTCTTCTCGTTAAGCAGGGGGTTTTGAGTCTATGAAAGGAGCTGATGTCATCTCTGAACTCAAAAGAATCCTTGGTGATGATGATTTAGTAGTTAGCTCAAATGGGAATGTTAGTAGACAAGCTTACCATCTACTTTCTGGATCTCAACTCTACCTAAGAGGAAGCATGGGGTTACCAGTATCCATAGGATTAGGACTAGCCCTAGCACAACCTGAAAAAACAATTGTTGTTTTGACTGGCGATGGAAATTTTCTTATGGGATTAAGTTCTATGTCAACGGTCGCTTACATCAATCCCTCTAACCTTAAAATCATAATTATTGATAATCAACTTTATGCAACAACTGGGGGGCAAGAAACATCTTCTTCTCAAATCAATTATAAAACTATGATAGAAGGAATGGGAATTCTCAATATTAGATCATTTGATTTAAGAGATATGGATCAAGATATAGGAAATCTTCTTCTTCTTGAATCAATAGAGGAAGAAGGTATATATGTACTACATTTACAAGTAGAAGAAGATACAATTGAACTAGATAATATCCCCTGGCATCCAGAACAGATAACAGAGAATTTCAAGAATAGACACAAAGGAGAACTTAAATAATTTCTTAAGAAAATTTACAAGATGATTGTTCATATTCAATGTTTTGGGCAGCTAAGAACTTTAACGAAAGTAGCTATTGTTGATATAGATGTTCCTGATAAATCAACAATATCTGAAGCTCTCACCTTCTTTGTAAAGATATACGGAGAAGAAATGGAGAAGTTACTTCTAAAGGAGGGAAAGATTAGAACCTTCTATTCCATTCAAGTTGATAGAAAAAACGTTGAATTTGAGGATCTTGATAATTTCTCATTAGTTGAAAATCAAACAATTTCTATAGTTCCTTTTATAGCTGGAGGATGAGCATAACATTCAAAATGTTATGCAAGAGGATTAACATCTGAAAATTTTCGAATTATCTCTCTCTTTGATCCAGAGCTTCTATTTAGTAATTTATTGGAGTTAGGAAAAAACCTAACCGATTTAGATTATGTTATTCTTTCCCATGGACATCTTGATCATTATGGAGGACTAGAATATATTGGTGAAATAAAACCCAACTCTTCTGTTTATATTCCTATGAATATGGTTGGAAGCGTCAAGGACATACTAATTAATATGGATTTGGAACTAATACCTATTGATATTACAACAATTTTAACTTCTGGTATAGCAATTATAAGAGAACTACCAAGTTCGCCAGAAGAAATTGCTTTAGCAGTAAATATAGAAGGTGTTGGAGCAGCGATAATTGATGGTTGTAGTCATCCTGGAGCAGAAAATATTGTAGAAAAAAGTATACAAGATTTGGGGATAAGTCCATATCTTGTGATAGGGGGGTTTCACCTTTGGCTTGATAGCGTGTCTTTTGCAGAAAACACTGTATTAGAGCTTCTTGACTTGGGTGTAAAGAAAATTTGTCCAATACATTGTAGTGGTAACCTGATTAGAGAATATATTCAAGAAAACTATCCAGGTAATTATGTAGAAGGATGTGTGGGTACGACCTAAATATTGAATGCAGATACAATTGATACACGAGAAGGCTCTCTCTACATTGTTCCTTTAATTACAGTTTTTACTATTATTCCTTTAACTAGAATATTTAGAAAACACAGAAAAAAATAACAGAATTTTATTAGTTAAAACTATGCACTCGAAAGAAAATTAAGTGGCAAAAACAAGCTAATATCAACAGTTTATCAGAATTAATCTTTGATTTCGGAATTATCAATCAAAAAAACTATACTTTCAGCTAGGTTTTTAGCTTAATTTATCTCATAGTTTCACAAAAATACATTAAAATGCACTTTAATCATCAAAATTAATTCTCAATAAAATGTTTCATTAAATGTACAATTGCTGTAAACTAAAAATCATAAAGCTATAGAATCATCTAGCTTTATCTTCATCTAAGGAAAAGAAGAAACATCACAGTAAAAATAGAGGTAATATTTACCTCAATATCACCTTGGGAGCACATGAAACTAGCTCTGTACAACACCTGGACAATACACCAAGAAATTTAGATTTTTTCCGACATAAATCGAGAGAAATTTCATACAAAGATCAGATTTTAAATTTTGTCGCGAAATTCACGCCCTCTAGCTTATGTAAACTTAACTTCTATAGGTCTAATGTTACACTTTTCCATTTTTTTAATTGTTATGGAAAAAAGTAACAATCCTTAAATATGAGCTAGAAAAGTGTAGTTCGAGTTCAATTTAGCTGGTGGATTAGTTAAAATGAAAGCGAAAAAAATATTAGGAATTTTTTGTTTAATAGCACTCTTCGGAGTTATTTCAACAAGTATTAGTTTA
>JAGLRO010000007.1 GCA_023136245.1 Candidatus Heimdallarchaeota archaeon | reverse complement strand
ACTTGTTTTGGAATTATTTGATTCTGGATAGCTAGAAAGAGTATAGCTTGAAGTTTTTTCAGATCATTTAACAATTGCGTATTATTAACCTTAACAATTCCACTTTCATCTGACCATGATTCAATTCCATTAATGATTAATTCCTTTAATTTTACTCCGTCTTCTTCTAGTAAAACTCTTAGAAGTTGATTTTTTAATTTGGACTTCGGAATTGCTTTTCCGTTGATATATCTAGAAAAATTCGCAAGAGAAACCTCAACATCATGCTTAAGAAAGTATTGTCTTAGATGATCTAAAGTCCTAAATTTTTCAAATGTGATTCTTAGTAGATTGAGAGTCATGAGTTTTTCTTGAACTTCATTGAAGCTTTCATCTGAGCTCATCATCATTCATTTTGATTATTCAAGTATATCTTTATGGGTTACAACAGTAACATACTACTATTACACCACAATTATAAATAATCAATTTCTATTCATAATGAAGTTCAGAGACATAGGGATTCAGATGGTAAAACTATCAAATCTAAAATGCTGGAACATACAGCAAAGAGATTTTCAGATTATAGACATAGAAGTTCAAGATAAATTGAATTTATTATCTTCAAAAAAACAAGAAATAGACTGTTCTGGATTAATCGGAATCCCCTCTGGAATCGATACACATGTACATTTTAGAGAACCAGGTTTTGAACACAAGGAAGATATGCTCACAGGAGCTCTAACCGCAATTAATGGTGGAGTAACTACAGTTCTTGATATGGCAAATACTAATCCAATAACCGATTCTGTTGAGAGTATTCTTCAAAAAAAGAAACTAGCTGAAAAACAGCAATTCATTGATATCTTAATTGCATCAGCAATTACAAATAGGAACTATAAGAAGCTGGATAAAATCGATCCTTTTTGTGATGCTTACAAAATTTTCTTACCAGAATTTGAGGGAGATTTAAGAATAGATGAAGAAAGAATTAGTATTTCTCTTGCTAGTTTAGAAGAAATAGAAACTGGAAAACCAATTATTATTCAAGCAGAAGATCAGGAGATAATATCAAGATACAATAACAAAGAAACTCACCAAAAACAACGACCTCCTGAGGCAGAGACTATAGCATTTCAGAAGATATTCAACTGGGCGAAAGATTTCAGATCATTAAAAATACATGCTACGCTTCTAAGTAATTCACTTTCCATTAAAATGCTTGAGATGACACATCTACCAAATCTTACTTCTGACACAAGTTTTCGCTATCTATTGTTTGATGTGGAGAACGTTCCACCTGAATATGCAGCTAAAGTTAATCCTCCTTTTCGTTCCAAAATGGATCGAAATCTTCTATTGAAAGCATTTGCTACCGGTTTGATAGAAATTATTTGTTCTGATCATGCACCTCATACTTTGGAAGAAAAAGCAAAAAATAACCCAAGTGGAATTCCAGGAATACAAGAAATACTTCCGACACTAGTCACAAAAATCAAACAAAGTGAACTTGAGTGGGATCGGGTCATTGAAGCGTTCCATATTTTTCCAGCTAAACTACTAGACATAGAAATAGATAATTATCATGCCCGAAATCTAGTTATTCTTGATGAAAACGTCCCATTTAAAATATCAAAAGATTGGGTAAAAACTAAAGTAAAATGGTCTGCATTACAAGGACAAAATATGTTTGGAAGAATTCACTTTGTTATAAAAGATGGTATTTTAAAACTGCATAACACGTTCTAAGAACAAAAACAATCGTTAAATATAGTTTAAAGAATAGATAAATTATGAGTGCTTTCAACTCAACTTTTGTTGAAAAACATAACCAAACAGTGTTGAACAAGGATAGTTTTTTGTGTGTTAGTATAGATCCTGCGTTACCAGCTCAAAGAGAAAGACATGTTATGCCACATGATGATAGAGTTGAGTTTATGAAAAAGATAATTGGCGATGTTGCTCCCTATACAAGTGTCATCAAAATGAATAGACAATATCTTGTAGGTTTAACAATTGATGAGATACGGGCACTCAATATTCATATCCACCAAAAAGGTATGCTATCGATAGTCGATCATAAATTGGGTGATATTGATTCGTCTAACGAATCAGCTATTTTTTGGATTAAAGAAGAGGGTTTCGATGCATTTACTTTCTCACCTTATGGAGTAAACATCGAAAAAGCGTCTTTCTTAGCACATGAAAAGAAACTAGGAATACTTGTTATAACATTGATGTCCCATCCTGAAGCAATGTTTCATAAGATTGCAACAATTGACGAAAAACCTCTTTATCTATACATTGCAGAAATGTGTAAGAAAGCAAAAGTAGATGGATTTTGGATTGGTAACGCAGATCACATAGAGATTTCAGATGTTTCTAAGATTAAACAACTAATAGGAGATAATAGAATTGCATTAGTACCCCTTTATGGGACGAATTACACTATAATAAAAAGTGTAATTTTCCACAATAAAAACGCATTAGTTGATGTTGGTCGAGCAATCACATATTCGGATAGTCCTTCTGAAAAAGCTGCATATTACAAAAGTTTACTAAATGATTTCAAAAATGAAATTGCAGATAAAAAAACAGTTTGAAAAGACATTTTATTGTTTCTATGCACTCTTGCTAAAAACCAAATCGTCTCCCTTTAGAGATAAAATTCCATGAACAACTGTTTTTTTGGTAATTTCTGTTCGGCACATTGGGCAAGTTGATTTCCTTTCTAACCAAGTATCATAGTGTTTAGGATGTCCTGCATAGTTACAATTTGGACACACACTGACTTCTATTTTTTCTTTATTCTTGAGTTCAAATTTCTGTAAGCATATGATGCATTTATCACCAGATATTGCTTCTTCAACTGATTTTGCCCATTCAGAGAATTCTTCAGAACTAGGTTGACTTTCACTCTCCTTCTTACTTTGAAGCCGATCTAGAACATTTACTACTTTCTGTTTATTAACATATGACAATGATTCTGAATTATGAACACTCTTTTGAAGATTAGAAAGGAAAACAT
>JAGLRO010000069.1 GCA_023136245.1 Candidatus Heimdallarchaeota archaeon | reverse complement strand
GGAAATGCTTTTGGTTTACCTGGTTATTATGCGAATGGGAAGCTATTTGCTTGTGTTTTCGAATCAGGTTTAACATTGAAATTAGCAAAAGAAAAATGTGATAGATTAGTTCAAGAAGTAGATGGATTTGATACTTTCGCTCCTCTTGGTAATATAATGAAGCAATGGGTACATATGACAAAAGATAACCCTGAGAGTTTTGCTGATGAAAAGGATCTAATCACAGAATCCATTAATTTTGTTAAAGAAATAGCAAAGAAATAAATCAATAGTTTTTTATCTAATCCTGTTGTTTTTCATCTTTCATATAGGGATAAATTGGATGTTTAAAGGAGTGAAATTCACTTTAATTGTTCGTGCTGATTCTTAAAGAAAAGATAATTATTGGAAAAAACAGATCTAGGGAGGTTAGTAAGTGAATACATGACCATTGTAGTATCCAATACTTTTTTTCTCAACCTTTCTAGAAACTCTTTGGTAATTCCATTTTTCTTGATTTTCAGTTTTTTCTTGTTTTGTTTTTTCAGCCATCGTTTTGCACCTAAGTATACTATAGCTGGTCACTCATTATGAAAGTGATGAGAAAAAGTGACCAAGAGGTGACCAAAGATATGCAAAATATTTGTTCTTTCCTTTCTAATTTGCAGGAATTTGGACTTTGATGTCTTTTTCCTTTTTAAATCTGAACCTTAGTAGAACTATACCTACAATCACAACTAGAAATTCTAGGATTCCCATCCACATAAAAGTGCGAATATAATTAGAATTAGAAAGAATTATTCCACCTATAACAGGTCCAAGTACAATCCCTAGATTACCTGCCAGATTGAAGAAACTCATACCCATTGCTCTGTCTTCTGTTTTGACAATGTCAGCAACTAAAGCCATGTTAGGTGGAGCAGTTATCCCTGAAAAGGATCCAAGAACAAATAATGCTATCACAAGATATGTGAATTTGAGAGAACCTATCATGCCGGTGAAACTGAGGATTATTCCATAACCAATACTACCTAAAATCAAAGGTATATATCTTCCATACTTATCACTCAGTTTTCCAAAAGGGTATTGTAGAATTATAAAAGGTAATCCGAAAATAGCTAAAGCGATCCCTCTCATACTTGGATCCAAATCTAGTACTTCAAGAATAAATAGAGGTAATGCAAACAGAATAAATCCTATGTGAAATCGATCTATGAAATTAAATGTTAAAGGTATTATGAGTTTTGGATTGTTAGGTACAACTGATAAATTTCGAATTATGGATGGATTTTTTTTCAAATCCTCTGGTTCTCCAAGGAAAGGTATGGATATGAGAAAAACTATCCCATTTAGGATTATTGCTATATAGTAAGGCATGTAAACACCAGTATCAGCTAAGAATCCACCAACAAGTGGACTCATTCCCATTGAAATACCTAGGAATGTACCAAAAATACCCATGTTTCTTCCTCTAGTTTTAGATGACGATAAGTCCATGATTAGTGTCATGAAAGTCTGCCATGCCAAAACGGTGAATGTTCCTTGTAGAAATCTGAAAAGAAGCAGTATCCCATAATTTGGAGATATGGTTAGTAGTCCTGAAAAGATTGCTGATCCAGCACTTCCAACTACAATGAAGATCTTTCTCTTTCCTAGCCTATCCGAAATGATCCCGGTAATTATCCCAAAAATAAGATATGACAAATATAGAACCGTATCATAAAATGAGATCTGAAAAGTGGATACTGAAGGGTTGATTGTCACTAGAAATTCCTTAACATTCGTGTGTAGCATCCCTACAGAAGCAATAGTTAACATACCAAGAAATCCCAAAAAAATAACATGAAGACTTCTTACTTGTTTGAAGTTCTCTTTATTTTTATTGTTATTAAGTAGGTTCATCAGTATTCTCCATAAAGCGTAAGTTTCGTTTTGATTAATTCAATCTTGGAGATTGTTTTAAATCTAGGTCTATTTCTAAAATTAAGAATTGAAGTTTTTAAGTTTTCGTAAACATTCTTCTAATGTTCTCTCACCGTGAAATATACTTTATATGTATCCTCAAAAATTAATAGGATTCATATAGAGGAATAACAATGATAGTCCTAGAGAAAGAGAAAGAAAAAAGTCCAAGATATTTGGAAATGTTTACAGAAAAAGCAAAAGCAGCTCTAGCTGTTCAGCATGTAGTATTGCATCAAAGCAGAAGAATACTAGATGATTTAGATTTTGTAGAAGTCTTAGCTCCGGTGATTAGACCATCACCAGATGCAGATAAGAAAAACAAATGGAGAGTCTCTAATGATTATTATGGAGCACCCAATTGGTTAACAAGTAATATGTTGATCTATAAGCAAGCATTAATACGTTCTTTTAACAAAGTATATACTCTTTCTCCAAACATTAGACTAAAACCTCTATCCAAAACTAACAGTTCGAGTCAGTTGTATGAATTATACCAACTCGATTTAGAGATGAGAGAGAAAACAGTTTCTGATGTTATAGAACAGACAGAACTTTTCTTGGAGAGATTATTTCAAAATGTTAATGTAATCTGCGTTAATATTCTTCAAGAGTCTGGTAGAGAGTTTCCCGTACCTTCAACTCCTTTTCCAAGAATAACTTATTCTGAATTGTATGATGTTGCCACATCGTTAGATTATCCCTTCCTATATGGAGAAGAAGTACCCTTGGAAGTTGAGGAAGAACTCTCAAGAGAGGCAAAACGACCATTTTGGATAATTGATTATCCAACTGGTTCAAGAGGATTTTATTACAGAGAAGATCCAAAAAGACCAGAGTACTTATTGTCAATGAAACTAATCTATCCTGAAGGATTTGGCGAAGCTTCGAGTGGTGGGGAAAGAGAAACTGATGTACAGAAAGTTGTTGAACACTTGAAGTTGTCAGGAGAAAATATTGAAGAATACAAATTGTATTTGGAAATGTTAAAACTTGATGGAAAGAAATCCGCTGGATTAGGAATAGGCGTAGAACGATTAGTAAGATTCATTTTAGGGTATAAGAAATCTCAGTAATGTATTAATCACCTTTAACATCTCAGGATAACTGGATCTTTTTTCTACTAATTTATTCCTTAAATTAAACTGATTAAATGGTTCAGAAATTCTAATTGAATAATTTCCATATAATTGCTGTACTATGCATTATGTAATCAACACAGTTTCTTATAAAAAAAGTAGAAAGGAAAAAGAAAAAAAGAAGAAGAACATGGTATCATAATGACAAATGAGTTATCATCTTATTATTCTAGAGTTTTACCATTACCTTTTATGACATATGAGAAATTGAAAATTGTTCAAGAGAGGTTAGTAACAGTTATTGGTGTGGGAGGACTAGGAACAGTATCGACTGAACAATTGTTATCCTTAGGAGTAGGAAAACTTAGATTAGTTGACAGAGACATAATTGAAAATCATAATCTTCCTAGGCAAAAACTCTTTTTCATCAAAGACATAGGAGATGCAAAAGTAGAGGTAGCAAAGAAATTCTTAACAAAAAGAAATCCATTTGCTAAGATTGAAACGCTGACAGAATCTTTCGATTCTTCGAATTCTGAAAGAATTCTCCAAGGAAGTGACATCATAGTTGATGGATTAGACAACTTTCAAGCAAGAAAGGTTCTTAACAAAACTGCTTATCAGCTTAATATTCCCTGGGTTTTTGGAGGGGCTTTAGGGACA
>JAGLRO010000068.1 GCA_023136245.1 Candidatus Heimdallarchaeota archaeon | reverse complement strand
ATTCTAATACAAAAATTAAAATAGAGTTTCTAGTGAGGTTGATTGATAAATATGGTAGATATAAAACCATTTAGAGCAATAAGATATACAAATAAAGCTGGGAATATTGAGAATCTTATTGTACAACCATATGATAAAATTGATGCTGAAATGCAAAAGAAATATTATAATCTTTCAGATTATAATTATTGCAGATTAACCTTACCTATTGAAGAGAATCGTTATGAGATTTCCCGAAAAAGACTTGAAAAATGGTTAACTGAAGAGATTTTAGTTAAGGACGAAGTTCCTGGAATATTTGTATATTACCAAGAGTATGAACTTTTTGGACAAAAATATATCAGAAAAGGATTTATTGGAGCATTAAAACTACACCCATTTGAAGAAGATATAGTTCTTCCTCACGAGAAAACCCACAAAGGACCCAAAATAGATAGATTAAATATGTTACAAACAACAAGACATACATTAGAGACAGGGTTCATTCTGTATTCTGATCCTGAAGGTAAAACAATAGAATTATTCGATGAAGTTAGCAAAAATACACCTTTAATTGAAAGTAAAGATGATCTAGGTGTAATCAATAAGATCTGGAAAATTGAAGACTCAAATAAGATTAGAATTGTTCAAGATGTTTTTGCAGATCAACAGCTAGTTATTGCTGATGGGCATCATAGATATGAAACAGCTTGTACATATCGCACTATGAGAAGAAGTGCAGCTGAAAGTTGGGATGATAATGATTCTTTTAATTTCAGGATGACATATTTAGTTCCTGTTGAAGATAAAGGTCTTATCATCTTAGCATCACATCGTTGTTTAGCTAAAGTAGCGGTCACTGAAGATAAAATAAAAGAATTTGGTGTTTTCTTTGAAATGAATGAAATTATGAAAAATGAGATACCTAAGTTCTTAGAGGAAAACAAGGATAAACCTACTTTTGTCTTGTATCAAGAAGGAAGAGCAATTTCAATGATTTTGAAGGACTCATCAGATATAAACAGATTTGTTCAAGATGTAAGTGATGATTACAAAGAACTTGATGTAGTTGTTCTCAGGGATATGATTTTCCATGGAATTATGGAATTAGGTGAACTTAATATTGATGAGGATATTTTCTACGAAAGATGGTGGAATGAAGCTATAGAAAAAGTTGATGATGGAAAATACAAAGTAGCATTTCTATTGAATCCAACCAGAGCTGAACAAGTACTCAAAGTTGCGAAAAATCATGAAAGAATGCCACAAAAAAGCACTGACTTCTATCCAAAAATGATTAGTGGATTTACAATGCTCAGTTTAGAAGATTATGAAAAAATCTTCTAATGCTTCTCCTTTTCTCACTAAAGAAAATTATCTCCCTCTTTCTGTTTCAATGAAACCAATTATTTCTCCTACAGTATTAAACTCTTTGAAAATATTTTTATGACATTTTATATCGAATTCTTCTTCAATTCTCAAACGTAGTTCTGCTAGTTCTTTTTTATCCAAACCTAAATCCTTAGTAAAATATGTATTTAAATTGAAGTCTTTTTTCCTTATATCCTTCATTTCGGATATGATGTTCAATAATCTCTGAAATATACGTCTATACAAATGTTGCACCTACATGATTTTTTCATGAAATATTCTTAAAGGATCCTCGATAGTATCTGATTCTCTAACTGCAAGAATCATCTTGTTTATTCCTATTTCTTCTACTTCTTTAATTTTTTCTTTAACATCCTCTGGAAATCCTATTAGCTGATTTCTGAGAACATCTTCTTTTGTCGGTTTTTCTCCTTCTTTATATCTAGCAATAATCTTCTCGATTAATTCATCTAGCTCTTCCTGACTATTGACTAATGTGATTGTGTTGAACAGAGAGATTTCGAAATTCTTAAGGTCTCTATTGAAATAAGCTAACTTTTCCTTAATAGTCTTGATTCTTTTGGGAAGATCATCTGGTTTACTATAAGGAAGATTAATACCATCTACCTCTCTACATGCAATAGTTGTCATTCTTTTACCTGTTGTTCCTAGAACAATTTGAGGGTAAGGTTTCTGAATTGGTTTTGGATAATTAATGTTTTTTTCAAGGTTCCAGATTTTTCCCTTGAAATCAGATACTTCTTCTGTGAACAGTTTCTTATATATTATCAATGATTCTTCAAGTTCATCAACTCGTCTTTTAGGTGTTGGGAATTTGTAACCATACGCTTTGTATTCTTGTTCGTACCAACCACTTCCTAACCAAAGTAAAGCTCTTCCTTTTGATATGTGATCAAGAGTGCATATCATTTTTGCCAAATATGCAGGATTTCTAAAAGAATTGCATAGAACTATATGACCTAATTTGATTTTTTTTGTTTCAACAGCAAGTGCTCCCATTAACATTAATGCTTCCAAATATGGTTCTTTTTTTCCTTTTTGTTCATCGAATCCAATCAAATGGTCATTAACATGTGCTGATTCAAAACCTAATTTTTCTACTCTGAGGGTTAAATCTCTTATTTCTGGGAAATTTAATGGCCCTCTAACATAGTATCCATATTTCATATCTGAATGATATATATTTAATTTATTAATCCTTTGAAATATCGTTTTCAAAATTTCGTATGAAACAAAATATTAAAAAAACGAATTAACAGATTTTATCTAGCTACAAAAGAATTTAGATTGGATCTTTGTCTTAAAGCTAAAACGAAAGCTTGAGAACAAAACTAAAAACTAGATTTTTGAGTGCACAACTACAAGTAAGAAGTGAAATAATTGAGCGAAATAAACTATAGTAAAGTTAGCGAATTAGCACCAAACATTCGAGATTTGAATGTTGTTGCTAAAGTTATCGAATTGAGTGAAGTAAGAGAAGTAACCAGTAGAAGTACCGGAGAACAACATTCCGTAATGGACATTCTAATTGGAGATGACACAGGAGTTGTTTATTTTTCAGCATGGAATGAACAAATTGAAAAAATAAAAGTAGACGAAACATATCAATTTCTTAATGCAAAAACTATTCTTTTCAAGAGACAAATAAGACTTTCTTTAGGTAGGAATGGTAGTTTAGAAGATACTGAACAAAAAATAGAAGAAATAGATTCTGAAAATAATCTATCTCAGAAAGAACATGATATCCCTAGAAAGCAGTACAGAGATAGAGGATACCAGGATAGAAGACCTAGATATGATCGATAATATTAGAAGTAATTTCTAATATCGATATTATTTTTCTTTCTAATTATTTTTCTAAAAGATAATGGAATATATAAATGTCTAAAGAACTGTTCACTGAATGTCAATTCTTGAAGCAATAAAGAATAGACGTTCTATTCGAAAATATAAATCTGAAGAAGTAGATCTCGATATGGTCTATCAGATTATTGAAGCAGGAATATGGGCTCCTTCTTCTGGCAATACTATGCCTTTTAAGTTTCTAATTCTGAACGATTTGGAGAAAAAAAGGGAATTCTTCTCGATTTTACTTGAATCTATTGTTAGATGGAAGAAAAATTCTGCACAGAAGAAGGGTATTTCAATTACTGATTTATATGAAAACTACAAGAAATATCTAGCAGGAATTGAAAAAGCTCCAGTTTTTATTTTCATATTTCTTGATATAGAAATAGGTGCAAAAAAATTTACAAACGGTAATACTGACCAACTAACAAACAATAATTATCTGCACAATTCATTACGAGATTCGTTATTTTTATGTGTAGAAAATATGCTGTTAGAGGCATCAGCCATAGGATTGGGTTCATTGTATTTTGAGATCCCAAGAGCCGCTAAAACTCCTGTAAATTCTTTCTTTAATTTAAGAAAATCTCTAGAGTTCTTCATTTGCTTGCCAATTGGGTTTCCTGATGAAAAACCTATAGGCAAGGAAAGAATATTACATGAATTTCTGGTTGAAAGATAAATCGAGTCTTAAATCTGTTTTTTGAGGAAAAAGTGTAGTCCTACTAACAAAAATCATATTTACCTTCTGAGTAAAGAATGAAATATTATTTATTAGATTGTTGCTAAACCTAATGAAATAAATACATAAAATTACTTATGTTTATTTGTAAAATGACTTACAAAGATCAATTATTAAAACAGAGAGAAGAAAAAGATTCGTTCTTTAAGAACTCGAAAAATTCTCCTCTAACAGAACAACAAAAACACTCTTTTAATGGGTTGAAACACTATCCACCTAATCAACAATTCAGGTATCAAATAGAGTTAAAACAATACGAACAACAAAACAAAATAGATATGATGACTTCTAAGGGGATTGTTCAGGAATACATAAGATTTGGTTATGTTGAATTTGAGGTTTCTTCAAAAATCTACAGTCTGACTGTATTCAAGCAACCAAATTCTGATTATTTATTTGTCCCATTTAAGGATAAAACCTGTGGAATAGAAACCTATGATGCTGGAAGATATGTCGAATTGGAAAAAGTTTCAGAGAATATGTATCTTCTTGATTTTAATCTTGCATATAATCCCTATTGCGCTTATAATGATAATTGGATATGCCCTTTGACACCATTTGAAAATAGACTTGAAGTTGAGATAAGATCAGGTGAAAAAAACTTTCCAGAATAGAGCATATTCCTTCAATTATTTACCGAAGAATCTTGTTATTTAGAAGATCGGTGAAATAAACTCAGTCTTTTCACTAACTTTTATATTCTATTGTATCATTGAGTTCTTATCAGTATGACTCAGCTAAGAAACAGTAAGAAATTTCGTGTCGAAACTAACTTCAAAATTCTACTAGATAAGTTTTCAATTGATATTGTTCTAGCTATAATAATTGCTATAGGACTTTTTGTTCTTGCACTTTATCTCAAAAGCTTAATTGGTGATTGGATAAAAGAGGAAATAGGTTATAGTTTCAATTATCTTACTCACAATTCGTCAGGTGAAGTAGTTATTTGGTATCTTGAAATCTATAATGATGCTGAGTATTATTACGAATCTTATCTAGAAGCATTCAGATATAATGATTGGAATCCTTATGTTAGGTCAGCAGGTGAGTTAGATTTCTATGTTTATGGACCAATCTACATTTATGGATTATGGTTTATCTCCCTTTTTGTGGGCGTATTTAATCCTTCTATCAGTCAAGAGATTTTGATTAAAGAGTCAGTTAAGTGGACAGCTATAACCTTCGAAGCATTAACTATTGTGATGCTCTATGTAATGATAATTGAACTGAAAATGTTCAAAGAGAGAAGAACAGCTAAACATGTTTTTGGAACGATTGGTGCAATTGCCTTGATTTTCGCACCAATGAATCTACTGTATGTTGATGCATATTACTTGAATATCCCTCAAATGTTATTCTTCACAATGTTGTCAATTTACCTTTTCATGAAAGAGAAGTATATTTTTTCAGCTTGTGTATTAACACTTGCTTGGTTCTCAAAGCAAATGCCTTTGTTCCTACTCATCCCCTTGTTCTTCTTACTAGTCAGAAAAGAAAATGTAACCTTTGCATTAAGAAAATTCATGTTTCCCTTTATTGGTTCGTCTTTTCTATTTTCTATTCCATGGATCTTTATGACTCCTCATCTTTACATTATTAGGATTATAGGAGCTGGAAGACCACTCTGGTATCTTACTTTAGGACATGAGGGAATTCAACATGGAGTGACATTAGCACATTCTTTTCTCCACTTAGGAATCAAACCATTGGCTTATTTCTACTTCTATATAAATTTCCCAATGCTTCCATTCATTTTTTTCTATTTTCTATCAATTTTAATTGCTCATTTCAATGCTGAGAAAATAAACACAGATGAAACATATTTTATTCTACTTATAACGTGGATAATTATCTTAACTCATGCTTTCATATCAAGAGGATTATTCAAATACTATGGTGCATTTTTCTCGCCATTTTTGATTCTCACAGCTTTGATGTTACTAGAAAAAGCTATTCAAAAATACAAGGAAGAAAAGAGTACTGAATTAATAGAAGAAAAAACAAATGATTATACACAAACGAAACGGATTGAATATTATTTCAAATCTATAATATTCGACACAGTTCTGATGATTACATTTCTAAGTTCAGTAATTCTGATTTTTTATTATGAATGGGTAATTATGATAACTATTAGGTTTCTACATCCTTTATGGTTAGCTTTATTATTCTTGATCTTGTTAGCATTCTTTCCGCTTAGTTTTTACAAGAGCTTATTTATTTCAGAAAATTATATGAATTTTGAAGAAGATTTCATTTCTGCTTTTAGAAAAACAAAAGAAGAAGTAGTATACTTCTGGAAGAGATATATATTAAGAAAAAAGGAATAGTATTGCTGAATTCTGCATTTATAGTTCTATGAAATTTCCTTCTTCGTCAAAGAAGTTGTTTTTTCTTATTCCTGCTGTCATAAATTTCCAAAGCATTTTGAGCATG
>JAGLRO010000067.1 GCA_023136245.1 Candidatus Heimdallarchaeota archaeon | reverse complement strand
ATCGGAATTGTTTTAGGAGGATTATCTTTAGTTGTGGTTTTTTCTATATCAGGAGTTACAGATAATTTTGCATATAATTTAGTTGGATTACTAGCCCCAATTGTTGTTCTTCTAATTTTCACATCAATTGCAACATTACTATGGCCTGCTGAGGAAGACTTTATTCAAAAAGCAAAAGTTAGAAGAATGAAAAACAAATGATAAATGTTCTAACCAGCAATTTTTTAAGTATAAAAAAACGCCTTCGAAAAGATGAAAAATCCATGGCTTATTCTGAATAATCTTACAGTTGATAATTCTATAATAGATGCAAACACAACAGTAATTTTAGGTTTTTCAGGCTATGGATCAGTAGGGACTTCTGTTCTAAATCATTTAGTTGAAGTTCTGGATGTCAATTCAGTAGGTTTTTGGGGTACCATTAGTTGGTTTCACAGAGGAAATCTTGAAGCTCCCATTACTGTTTACAATCTGAATTTGAAATCTGAAGACGAAAAAGAAAAATTTGTCTTAATTACATCAAGATTACCTATCCCTGTTGTTGGTTATGAAGCTTTACCTGATGCTTTCTGGAAGTGGTTAGCAAATGAAGTACTTTCCTGGAATGCTAAACGATATATTGTAATTGGTGGATTAAGAGAAGATGTTAGAAATGCTTCGGATGATTCATGGGTAACTCTAATACCTACTCGCAAATACACAAAGAAATTTAAAACAAAAAGAACTTTTAGAGATGACTTATCTATTAAAGGCCCTATCAGTTTCTTGCTGACTGAAGGAACAGCATTCAATTATCCAGTATTGGCAATAATTTCTTACTGCAATTCATATGATGTGGATTTAGATGCAGCATCGATGGTTCTAAAAGAATTAGAGAAACACCTTAATCTTGATTTACAATCAGACGAAATAAATGAATTTGATACATTATTTCTTGAAAATCAAATAGAATTTTTCCAAGGTGAAGAAAATTCAGAATTCGAAGAGTTTGAAGAAGAATATGATGAAGAGTTTGAAGGATATAATAATCCAGACAAATCACCAGATGATCACAAATCTTTCTCATCTCATTCTAAATCGTCTTTAAGAGATTTCAAAAATAATAAAGATGATTTAGATAAATATCGATAAACATAATCAGAGCAGTTTATGACATAATTTCCGAAAAATCCTCAATTTTTTCCATCATAATTGCATCAGAGGAACAAACTGCTTTACATATTCCACATGCTTTGCAGTACTTTCTATTAACACTTAGATTCTCTCCTTCTCGATTAATAGTACCTTCAGGGCAATGAAACAAACAAAGGAGACATTGATTGCATTTTTCTTGAACTATCTTACTTTTATGGTGATTCCATGTTCCTGTAACTCTAATTAAAGCTGAACCAGGACCAATGATTTGACCATTTTCTAATGTTCGTTTTGGAATTATTGTTCCAATTGGTAATTCATCTACTGTCGGTAACCAGGGTTGATGCTTTGAGTAACTTCTTCCTCCTTTTGAAATACCAAAATTAATTTCTTCATATGCTTTTCGAGCAGCTTCAACGTTTTTTTCAGCAAGTGTTTTTCCAAGTTTGGTACCAAATACTGATAATATACCCTTTTCCAGATCTGAAAAGGGGATAAATTCGATGCTTCGAATTAAAGCTCCTAGCATTGCACTGTTTGTGATTGGTTCTCCCAATATTTTTTGAGCAATTGATGTTGCGTCAACAACACCAACCTTGACAGATTTTGATAGTTTGATATTTT
Source organism: Candidatus Heimdallarchaeota archaeon (assembly GCA_023136245.1). GTDB lineage: Archaea > Asgardarchaeota > Heimdallarchaeia > Heimdallarchaeales > Heimdallarchaeaceae > UBA460. The sequence continues at coordinate 17,332 of JAGLRO010000067.1, read as the reverse complement.
CCGGTGGTTCGGTAGAATTAATAACTCCAATACCTTCAGCCTTAAGTCCTTGTGCAACATCAATTAACTGAAGTAAATCATCATCTAAAACAACTATAATATTTGGTTCGTAAATTTTCGTTCTTTTAAAAATGGTTTTGTTATTTATTCTAGCAAAAGCTAAAACTGGAGCTCCTCTACGTTCAGCACCAAATGATGGAAAAGTGATTGCATGTTTTCCTGCATAAAATAATGCTTTGGCTAGAGCTTGAGATGCAAGGACTGAACCTGTACCTCCCCTTCCATGAAATCGAATCTCGAGCATTTGCAATCACTACTGATTGTAAAGATTGTCCCTATTATAAGAATGTTGAATGAACTATTTCCTATTTTCTTCTATTTCTTTGAATTTGGCATTCGATAACCACCTATTAAATTCAAGAGCTAAAGAATGTTCACTTACCATAGATCTCGTTTTAGAATCATTTGAATCATTCAACTTTTGTAAAAACATAGGAATGATTTTTGTAAAATCAATTGCATAAAGATCGAAAATAAAGGCAATGGGTTGAAAATAATCTTCCAGAAATTTCTCAAACTCATCGAAATAAATCATTAATTTTTTGTATATTTCTCTGGTGACTATGAAATTAATTATTGTGAGGGTTTTCTTTTTTAATCTATGATCTTGAGCTTCTAGATTCCTAACATTGATTGCAAAAGCAAAAAGGAATAGATTTTTATTTAGTTTTGTCGTTGCTAATCCTTCAAGTTCTTGATTTTGCATAATTCCCATAAGAGAAGGATAATTGGTTATTACTGTTTCAAGCTTAATATTGTTTATATTAGATGCAAAGAGTTCGAATCCTTCATCACTAAAGTATACTATAGCAAAACCTTCCATTTCTTGATTTTCAGGATCAAGTATTATTGTCAATTTTCTCATAAGTTTAAATTGATAAAAATATAAAAACCCCAGAATTGCAAGATTCAGTAATTCCTCAAACTAGTATATTTTTTACACATAATCTATAAAAACTATCGAAATAATTGATACACAATGGAAAAGAAATTAGAGAAGAGGATAAATAACTTCCAGAATCTCCCTGATGGTGAAAAGCTTGCAATATTAGTTGAAGTATCCAGTCATCTTGATAGCAAAAATATAATTGATTTTCTTTATAATGTAATTGAAAAAGAAAAATATGAAAAGATTCGGATAAAAGCTTTAATGATTTTGAAAACTTGTGATAATGAAAAAACGCTTCAAAAACTAAAAGAATTATATGCTTATGAGAGAGAAAAAAGTGTAAGATTGGCTCTAGTTGAAGTTTTAGCTAATTTAACTCAGGAACAAGTAGATGAATTTCTCCAAGATATTTCATCCACAGATGAAAACGATGTAATTCGCTCTATGGCTTTGAAAAATCTACATGAAAGAAAAAAAATAAGCAAAACAAAAATGAAGAGTTTATTACTAGATGTAATTCAAAATGATCCTTCCGTTTTTCCTAAACAATTAGCTTTGAACTTAATCTCCTCATATGCAGATAAAAAAACTCTTGAAACTTTGAAAATGATTTATTCAAGAGAAATTAAATTTAAAATGAAGCAACTTCTCTATCGAACTTTGAATGAAGTAGCAGAAAAAGTTAACCTTGAACTTGATATTGCAGAACCAATTGAAGAGAAAAGATTGGATGAAGGAAAGAAAAAAGGTAGAAGAAGAAGAAGAAAGAAAAGAGAAAAAGAAGAAGAAGAGCATTTATTCTTCTAAAGCTCTTTTAAAAATATTGTAGAGTAATAGTATTTCTTTTTCGTTATCTTTATCATGAAATCTTGAGTGAATTAATGATTAAAAAAGAAAAATTATTTATAATTAGTCGAAAATAGCGAAAATAAATATAAAAGAAGAAAATATAACCATAATAATAACAAAAAAGTGATGGTTTCAATGGTTCAATCAGTAAATATCAATGATGATGATTTAGAGCTAATCAATCAGTTATTAGTTAGTATAGAAAACATTGTAAATGAAAAAAGACTGTGGGACATTGAAACTATACTAGAAGGTGAAGGATTGGGGGGAGTTATACAAGCTTTTCTAAGTATGCTTATTGCGAACTTTGACGGTAGTTTATCACGTTTTCGTATTTATCCTCGTTTCATGAAAAAACTGAATGATGGGAAAATTCGTGTTCATAGTTCAACAAGAATCTCATCTACTGAGAATCTAGATATAACCTGGACTTTAGTTACTCCTAAAGGAGAATACCAAAAGCTTGTGATTGCAAGTATGAATTCTTTAACTGTTCCAATATATGAAGAAACAAAAAGAAAAAGAACTGAAATCCCCAGATTAGAAGAAAATTGGAAAAGTATTATGCGTACAAAAGAGAGAGTCGAGTGGATCAATAGGATTTACATGAAACTAAAAGAAGAGCAAGGAAAGCAAAAAGCAAAAGAATTCTTTGATGATACTGAGTCTTTCAATGAGGAATTGGAAAATCTATTTGGTTTCTTGGAAGGTTCATTCCAGCTAATAGCATATATCGCAATAATGGGAGCAAATGTAAATGGATGGAAGGGAGTAATTATGAGGAAGGATGAAGACTATGAAGTCATCTTTGATGATTTTAGAGATTTTGAAGCTCTGGACAATTTGACAAGTCATCAAAAAATAACTGAGAAAGAATACTTAGATTTACTGTTATATCAATGGAAACAACGAACTAAGAAAAGTGGATTCAAAATAGAAATTGTCGTAGATAAAACAAAAAGAAGAATAACTTATCTACTCAAGAAGAAACCTGTTACAAAAAAGAAGGGAAAGAAGTTGGTAAAGGGAGAAAGAACCGTAAAAACGAAGAAAAAAAAGAAATGAGTTTTACTACTTTCATTCAGGTTTTTGAGCAACCGCTCAAATATACCCTCTTTTATCACCAGATCGAACCAAGCGTTCTTCTCTTGCAATAGAATACAAAATCCAACCTTTCAATGCATGTCGCAATTCTTTCATTGTAATAAATCGTACTGGTGTGACACAAGTGCTCTTTGGACATTTATAAAATTCATCATAGCATTTTTGCGGTGATAAATGAATTTAGCTAGCTTTTTATTATAGCGAAACTTTAATTACAGTATCTGTTTATCGGGGAAATAGTTTAGTATTATGATGATTAATTAAACATAGGGCACTAAAATGAGAACTCGAAAATATCTGATTTTAGCTAGTTTAGTGATTGTAGTGATTTTTGTTTCTTCTGGTTTTGGAACCGCTAAAGATGCAAATAATGATAATGAAAAGAATTCAGTTCATGATTATTATTTCTCTGTCCCATCGATGCACACTGAAATTAATGTAATTAATGATGGTTCGATTGAGATTTATTATAGAATCGAATTTTTCAATCCTCCAACTGATGGAAGAGATATTGATATAATTGATGTTGGTTTTCCCAATGTATATTATGAGCTTGATTCTGTTAAAGCATGGTTAAATGGATCAGAAATAACAAGTATTTGGAAAAGTGAATATATAGATATAGGAGTTGAAATCCATCTAGATGAAGTTGGGTATATTTATGGGGGACAAACTGGAATTTTAGAAGTTGTATGTCGTAATCCAAAAATGGTCTATAGTGATAGTGAAAAGGATTTTGCTTCTGTTGTTTTCTATCAAACATGGTATGGTTCACTTTTCTCTTATGGATATACTTCCAGAACAGTTAGATTCTATTTTCCACAGGAATTAACCAATGAAGCAGCAGTTCAAAGAAGAGTTGATCAATCTTCAACTTTCATCTCTGGAACAGATCCAGTAAAAGGTATATTTGTAGAATTTAGTTCCGTTGGGACTCCAAATAATGAATATCGAGTAGGAGTAGCTTTTCCAAAGGAATATTCAAAAGTTCATAGTAAAATCTGGTCACTCATAATTGTTGGAAACATTATAGCATTTCCAGGAATCTCTCTCATTGTCATTGTTACTTTGTTAGTTCTAATAATAATTATATTTCGTAAAAGAAGAGAACAAAGAAGATATCTTCCTCCTACAGTATCTTCCTTGGGTGGTGGAGTAAGAGAAGATCTTTCACCGTCAGAAGTCGCAATTTTAATGGAAAGACCTCTAACACAAGTTGCATCACTTATACTGTTTGAGATGATGGGAAAAGGATATCTCTCGATAACGCAGAGTTCGCCTTTAAGAATGAAAATAAATATCTTTCAACCTACAATTGAGAAGCTTCCAAAATATCAGAAACATATTGTTACCGGAATAGAAAGAAGGAACAAGGAAGATCTGAGAGTCAAGAGTGGATCTGCTTCTGGAGCTATTCCCCCAGAACCTGTTCATCAGAAAGCAATAAAAGAATCTCTCACTGCACATATTAAATCAGTTTCTGCTAAAATGAAAGGCTTCTCTCTAAGAAAAACTCGTGATTATTACGAGCATATTGTAGAAAAATCTTGGGAAGATATGGATAAAGCCCAACCAGAACTGAAAAATGCATTTCTATGGATTATGGTTGATGAACACTATGAGGAAAGATTTTCAAAACATTATAGTGGATATTATTATCCTCATTGGTATGTACGAAACTATTACTTCTTCATAGGAAGATCTTCAAGAACAACTCCTCATATTTCTGGAAAAGCACACTTTAGACAAATAAAATCTCCCGGAAAAATAACTCACATCACTCCTGTTCGATCCTTCATGTCTGGTTTAATACAAAAACCTCAGTCTCTTCATAACTCAATCAGAGGTATAACCAGACCTGCACCTTCTCGTAGTAGTAGTGGTGGAAGATCATTTGGTGGAGGAGGGGGATGTGCTTGTGCCTGTGCTTGTGCCTGTGCCTGTGCAGGAGGTGGCAGATAATGAAATCATCGAAAATGTCTCATCAAAGGAATCTTGATACTTTTGCAAGAATGCATTTAAGAAAAGAGAAAAAAGGACAAAGTATTTTGTTGGTAAATGCTACACGTATTTTTCATCTCAATAAAACTGCTACTGATTTTATTTCGAGGCTTCTGGATGGAAAAGAAGACGACGAAATTCTGAAGGAATTGAGAAGAAAATATCGTGTTTCAGAAGAGCAACTTCTATATGATTTTAAGATCCTCAAAAACTCTATAGAAAAATTGCTGACAACTCCAGATATAGATCCTGTTCAACATTTATCTCAAGACATTAGTTCACTTCTCGAAACTCCTTTTTCAGCTCCTCTTAGAATGGATTTAGCCTTAACATATAGATGTAATAACAAATGCACTAAATGCTATGTTGAAAATACAAGAGAGATTAACGAACTAAGTACAGAAGAATGGAAAAATGTTTTGGATAAATTATGGGATATAGGAATTCCACATGTCACTTTTACTGGAGGAGAACCAACTCTAAGAGATGACCTTCCAAAACTAGTAGAATATGCTGAGGATTTGGGAATTATAACAGGTCTCATTACAAATGGTAGAAAATTGAAAGATAAAAATCTGGTTGATGAATTAGTGACAGCAGGAATTGACCATTTTCAAGTTACAATAGAAAGTCATGATTCTAAGATACATGATAAGCTGAGTGGTTTTAAAGGTGCATGGGAAGAAACAGTACAAGGAATAAAAAACATAATACCTACACCTGTCTACATAATGACAAACACAACACTTACACCCTATAATATCAAAGATATTGAAGAAATGGTAGAGTTCTTAGCGTCTCTTGGTATTGATCATTTCGCTGCCAATAGTATCATAAAATCAGGTGGAGGAAAACAAGAAGACTTAGCTCTTTCATTTGATAAAATGGACACGGTGCTCACTACTATTATGCAAAAAGCTAATGAATTAAAGATGAATTTTCTGTGGTATACACCAACTAGATATTGTGACTTTAACCCAATTGAAAAAGGTCTAGGTTTAAAGCAATGTTCTGCAGCTCATATCGCTATGGCTATCGAGCCAGATGGTATGGTTCTTCCTTGTCAGAGTTATTTTGATCCATTAGGAAATATATTGACCACAAAATGGAGAAAGATTTGGAATAATTCCAAATCAAAAAAACTTAGAAAAATGCAATACCTTCCTGAAGAATGCTTAGATTGCCCAGAAAGAGAAATTTGTGGTGGTGGATGTCCACTCAATTACTTAGCACCAACTAATATTTGCCGAGAAGCATTTTCCTAATTTGAAATGTGGATATTGGTGTAAAGGATGATGGAAGAAACAGATAAAGTGAATTGGGGACCTAGGATACATGAGCAATTTGTCCGACAAGCTAGTTGGACAAAATCATTTCGTTATAATATATATAGACAAATAGGATTAACGAAAGCTAAAAAAATATTAGAAGTTGGTTGCGGAACTGGAGTGATAACTCGAGAATTGCGAGAGAAAACCTCTGCACGAATAGTAGCGATAGATAAAGATGCAGCAATGATAAAAGATGCAAAATCTAGGGTAAAGAATGTTGAATTCTTGGTTGAAGATGTAGAGAATCTTTCGATGAAAGATAAAACATTTGACATAATTATTTCACAGTATCTTTTCTTATGGTTATCTGAACCATCAAAAGCTGTAAGTGAAATGGTTCGAGTTTGTAAAAAAAGAGGGTACGTTGTTGCTCTTGCGGAACCTGATTATGGGGGTTGGATTGAATATCCAAAACTGGATTTAGGCAAGAAACATATAGAATCAATCAGTAAAGAAGGAGCTGATCCCTTCATAGGTAGGAAGATTCTATCTCTCTTTGAAACTGCTGGATTAGAAGCTAATCTTTCGGTGATAGCTCAAGTTTGGGATAAAAAGAACTTGATGGAAAACATTGAAGAAGAATGGAAAAGAGTTCTTGAAGCTCAGCTAATAACAGAAGAAGAATTTAGAGAAAGAGTTCAACAAGAAATGAAGCTTATTAAAAAGAACAAGCGTATGATTTTCATGCCTGTTTTTTCAGCTGTTGGAAGAAAAAAATAGAATGGTGGTCGGGCTTCCGTGATTTGAACACGGGACCACTCGGTATCTACCGGCTGACGCCTTGATCATTGTTCACAAGGGTGTCTTACGACTACAGCCGAGCGCTCTTGCCGCTGAGCTAAAGCCCGATATAGATAACAAAAAGATATTCTCTTTGCATCTACTCTTGTTGATTTTGCTTTCTTCTTAAATTTTTCTTTTCTTTCTTCATCTTGTACTTCACAAACTCTCTATTTGTATTATCAATCCATTTTCCCCTTATTTACGTAAACTTAAAAGTAAGTTTGTGCAATATTTACTGGATTATAATGAGTGAATCTAACGTACATTATTTCAAACTTCTAGAAAAGAAATACGAAATAGAAGAAGATATTTTCAAGAAACTAAGCGATTTGCAAGACCTTAAGAAAAAAATAGCTAATCAACAAGGAAAAAGAGCAAAGGACAATAGAGAACGTGAAGAAAACCTCATTAAAATGGCAGATTTTGAAGCTAAAAGTCTTCCTGATAAAGCTCTAAAAAGTGAAGTATCTGCAAAGAAGAAAGAAGCCTCAATTGCACAAAAAGATTATAAGATTCGAGATTTTGAACGTAAAATTGCCAAAGTTGAAGAAGAAATAGACAATCTAGAACTAGAACTAAAAGATGCAGAGAATGATATAACTGCTCATGAAACAGGTACTCCAGTTCAAGAGGAAAATAAACCTCCATTAGAACCTACAGTTCTTGAAGATGACGATTATTCTTAGGTAACATTCTTTCTTTATTAGTTGATAGAAGAGAAATTTTTTAAGGTGTAATTTTTCATATTACTGTGGTGTATACTATGGAAATGTATAGTAGTGCTGATTGGAAAACAGAAAAACACGTACCAGTGATAGAAGTAGTTGATGTTGTTAAGAAGGGAATAAAAAATCCAGTAACAGTTAGTGTAGGGAAAGAAATTGCACATCCAAATAAAACTGAGCATTATATCTCATGGATTAAGCTACTATTCTGGCCTGAAAATGAGAAATACCCTGTAGAACTAGGTGTTGCTAACTTCACAGCTCATGGAGAGTCTATTAGAGGACCCGATACAAGTACAATTTATACTGAACCATTTGCAGTTTTTCAACTCAAAACTGAAAAACCAGGAAAACTTATAGCTACAAGCTACTGCAATATTCACGGATTATGGAAGAGTGAAAAAGAAGTTAATGTTGAATAATTGTATTTCTCTTTTCTTTTTCTTTTTTTGAATTGGGGATTATTCATTTATAGTACTCAATTAGTAAACTATAATATGGATAATTTCGACGAAGCTCAGAAAGTATTTCAAACGAATCTATTGGAACTCCTAATTAGGGATGCAGAACATCCTTTTTCAGGGTGGGACTTCTCATACATAAGTGATAGATTGGTTTCAGAACCTTTATCTTGGAGCTATCCTAGCAATGTTTTACCTTTAGTTAGAAGAGTCAATTCAATACTTGATATGGGAACTGGGGGTGGAGAATTTCTCTCTTCTCTTGCTCCTTTCCCCAAGGAGATCTATGCAACTGAAGCGTATGAACCTAATGTCCCAATAGCTAAAAAAAGATTAGAACCATTAGGAGTTAAGGTCATACAAATTAAAGAAAAAAGTGATCTACCATTTGGAGATAATAAATTTGAACTAGTGATTAACCGGCACGAATGGTATTCACCAGATGAAGTTTTTAGAATACTTGAACCTGAAGGTGTTTTTGTTACTCAACAAGTTGGGCAAAAGAATGATTCAGAACTACGTTATTTATTGACAGGTAAGGAAGACGAGGAAGATGATTCTGAATGGGATTTGAATCATGCAACAAAACAGCTAGAATCTGCAGGTTTTCACATCTTAGAAAAACATGAAATTGTGGGTTATACAAGAATTTTTGATGTTGGTGCCATTGTGTTTTTCCTTAAAGCTATACCTTGGGAATTACCTGACTTTACTGTAGAGAAATATTATGATAAGCTAGCAGAAATTCAGAATAACATTACTAGAAATAGATATATCGAATTAAGCAAAAACAACCACCGATTCTTTATATCAGCAACAAAATAGTAGTTTTTCCTCTCGTTTTTTGTAATTTATTAGTCATTATAAGTATTCATAACTATTCTAGAATCAAAGAAGGATAGGATAATGTTACAACAATTAGAAGGTATTTTGGTTGATGTAGTGGAAAGAGTAATCCCAAGCGTTGTTAGTGTTACTACCACCAAACTTCAAAGGATTAGTTTCTATAGAGTTGCTCCTCTTCAAGGGCAAGGTTCAGGTGTAATAATATCAGATGATGGATATATAATTACAAATGCACATGTTGTAAAAGGAGCAGAGAAGCTAGAAGTAACTCTTCACAATGGTAAATCATTCGAAGCATCAGTTGTAGGGAAGTCTTCAATTCGGGATTTAGCTGTTTTGAAGATTGATTCTAATGGTTTAACACCAATTAAGGTTAGCAATTCAAAAGAACTGAAAGTTGGACAATTTGCATTGGCAATTGGAAATCCTTTAGGTTTAGGATCAACAGCTACTTTAGGTGTTGTCAGTGCAATTGATAGAACTATACAAACACGCAAAATGTTTTTAGAAGGACTAATCCAAACTTCTGCACAAATCAACCCTGGAAATTCTGGGGGTGCACTTGTTAATACAAATGCTGAGTTAATTGGCATTCCTACAGCTATGATTCCTTGGAGTCAAGGAATTGGTTTTGCAATCTCTGTGGAAGGCGTTAATGCAATTTACAAGGAATTAACAGAAACAGGTACAATTAGAACACCTTGGATGGGAATTGTGGGTATCTCTCTTAATGCGGGAATGGCAGCACATTATAGACTCCCAATTGATAAGGGAGCTTTGATTGTTCAAGTCCCAAAAGGACCCGCATATTCAGCTGGAATAAAACAAGGTGACATAATAATCTCAATAGAAGATACTGAAGTAGAAAGCATGGAAAGTATTCGTGGAGTTATTGTTTCTAAGAGAGTTAGTTCCAAGATTAATTTAAAAATAAACAGGCAGAATGAGATTATTGAAAAAACCATTGAACTTCAAGAAGCTCCAGAAGTCTAAGTACATGAACAGAACCACGATTCTTCTTTGATGATCACAATTTTAAACACAATACTTTTGAATTTCTATTTCAATTAGAGTTAATGAGTACTGAAGACAAAAAAATAGTAGCTGATTTCCCTCGCCCTGGTTCAGCTGAATACAGTTTCCTTTTTGGTAGTAAGGAAAAGAGGAGTAAGACTCTTAAACAATGGAAGCTTTTGAATAAGATTTTAACTATTCCTCTTTATCAAATAGGAATTATCCCTTTATTACGAATAAATAAAATTTTTCTTTTACTTTACACAAAGGGTAGAAAATCAGGAAAAAGACGAATTACACCATTGGAATATCGTATAAAGGATGGAGTAATTAATGTTGGTGCTGCAAGAGGAAAAAAAGCTCATTGGTTTAGAAATCTTTTAGCTAATCCAGATGAGGTAATGATTAAAGCAGGATTTCGTAAATTCAATGCTAGTTTTACAATTCTTGAGAATATTAAGGAGAAAAATGAGTATTTCATTTGGTATGTAGACAACTTTCCAACAGCAGCGAAATATCTATTTGGTTGGGATCCGAAAACTGATGATCTAAAGAATTCTGACTTTACAGCTTTTTCAGAATTAGTAGAGGTAGTTCAATTCTATCCAAAGAAATAATAAGAATCTGTAATTGAAGCAAAGCTTATAATGTTGGAGAAGACGATATGATATTAACTTGAAACCAGAATCGATGAAGATAAAAGGTTACAGAGGTCAAGTACTAGTTATTGATCTTGAAAAAAGAACTATCACAAAAAAGAAAACAGATTCCCAGTGGTTCAATAACTACATTGGAGGAAGAGGTTGGGCAGTAAAATATCTTTCAGATAATATTGAACAGAACATAGATCCTTTGGGTGCTAAGAATATTCTTGTAATCAGTTTAGGTCCTCTAACAGGAACACTAGCACCATCCTCAGCTCGTTATACAATCGCAGCTAAATCACCTCTAACTGGTGGTATTGGGTATGCAAATGCTGGTGGACATTTTGCACCAGAATTAGCATATGCTGGCTATGATGCGATATTTATTCATGGAATATCTGAAAATCCAGTTTACCTTCTTATTCAAGATGATAATATAGAATTAATAGAAGCAGATTATCTGTGGGGTAAAGATACATGGGAAACTGAAAGATTAATCAAAGAGGACAATAAAGATCAGATGATTCAAGTTCTTAGCATTGGTCAAGGAGGAGAAAATCTAGTTAAATATGCTGCAATAATGAATAATCTTTCTCGAGCAGCGGCTAGAACTGGTGTGGGTGCTGTTATGGGTTCAAAGAAACTCAAAGCCATAGCAGTCAGAGGTACAGGAAGTGTAGAAGTAGCATTCCCTGATAAATTTATCAAGTTGGTAGACGAAACTTTAGATAAAATATATGCGGATCCAGCTTATCCTAGCCTATCCTATTATGGAACACCTTTTTTAGTTGATTTAGCTTACATAAGTGGTGGTTTAGCTACAAGAAATAATCAGAGTGGATTTTTTGAAGATTATGAGAACATTTCTGCTGAAACTTTCGAAGAGAAATATCTTGTTAAATCAGAAAGCTGTTTCGGTTGCCCAATACACTGCGGTAAATATTCAAAAATTGAAGAAGGAAAATATGCGGGAACTAAAGGTGGAAGTCCTGAATATGAAACCATTGTTTGTTTGGGGTCTAAATGCGGGATAGGGAATCTTGAAGCTATTATAAAAGCTAATGAACTTGCAAATAAGTTTGGAATTGATACAATCTCTTTAGGTGATACTATTGCTTTTTCCATGGAAGCTTATGAAAGAGGAGCCTTGAAAAAAGAAGATACAGATGGATTAGAGTTGAAATGGGGAGATGAAGATGTTCTTATTACGCTCATAAATAAGATTGCTTTTAGAGAAGGGATTGGAGATTTACTAGCAGAAGGGACAAAGAAAGTTGCAGAAACTATAGGTGGAGGATCTGAGAAATATGCTCTTCATGTAAAAGGTATGGAACCACCTGCATACGATGTGCGAACTGCAAAAGCTTTTGGATTAGGGTGGGCTACAGCTACAAGAGGTGCAGATCATCTAGCTGCTTTACCGAATTTTGAGCTGCTAGGGTATGAACCTGAAAAGGGAATTGATTGGTTTGGAAGCGAAAAAGCTGTTGATCCCTTTGAATGGGAAGGAAAGCCTAGAATGGTTGTTTGGCATGAAAATTTTGGAGCAATTGTAGATTCTGCTGAGATGTGTAAATATACCTGTTTCTCAGCTTATGCAGTTAAACCAGAAGATATGGCTTTATTTCTATCATATGCAACAGGAATAAAAATTGATAGTAATGAATTAATGAAAGTTGGAGAAAGAATATACAATCTTGAGAGACTTTTCAACCTTAGAGAAGGGATATCAAAAAAAGATGATCGACTCCCTGAAAGGTTTACAAAGGAACCATTACCAGAGGGTCCAGCAAAAGGTCAATATGTTGAATTAGATAAAATGTTACCAGAATATTATAAAATTCGTGATTGGGATTGGAAAACTGGGTTACCTAAGAAAAGTAAAATGGAAGAATTAGGTTTGGTCGAGTATGCAACAAAGTATGATCTAATACATGATATTGATTTGGAGGATGATAAAGATGCAAGTTAAACGAATATTAGTGCAAAAAGAGAAATGTAACGGGTGCCGTATTTGTGAATTACGTTGCAGCTTTGAACACGAACAGATTTTTGCTCCTTCATATTCAAGAATCATTGTACATAAAAATGAATTAGAAGGATTAGCTATTCCAGAAATGTGCATTATTTGTGGAAAATGTATTGATTCTTGCCCAGAAATTGCTATATCAAAATCTGAAAGAACAGGTGCTATTAAGATTGATGGAGACAAATGTACTGGTTGCCAAGCTTGTGTTAAAGCTTGTCCTTATTCAGTAATGTCCATGCATCCAGTTCTTAATATTGCTATAACCTGTGATCTCTGTGATGGAAATCCTCAATGCGTTGAGTATTGTCCTGAAAGAGTACTACATTATATGACATCCAAGGAATTTTCAGACTACAAGAAAAAAAGCATTCTATTAAAAGAAACTAGTTTAAGCTATAAACCTAAAGTAGTTCCTGAGTAATACTATTACCCTCCTGCAATAGCAGGCATAATTACTACCATGTCATCATCTTTTAGTTTAGTTTGAAAACCATCAAGAAGATTGATGTTTCTTCCATTTACTATAATTCTATAGATACTTCTAAGTTTTCCTTCATTATCGAATAACTCTTCTTTCAGAATAACTCCAAATTCATCTAAGAGTTTTGTTATCAAATCCTCAATGAAACTTGCTTCCAACTCCCTTTGTTTCACACCTATAATTTGTTTCACTTTTGCAAAAGTTACTAATTTTATTTTCGCCATTGTCATGCACTTGATTATTGTTTCTTCACATTAACTTACAACAAATTAAAAAGTTACTCGAATTGAGAGATCTAATTGGATTAAATCACAATTTACTTGGAAAAATCATTTTCGAAATTTCATCAACCATTACTCTAGACGCAGGATTTAATGCTTTTGATGTTCTTATTGAACTAATCAAATCATTCCAAGCTGAGGTTGAAGTGCTTATTATTTTCGTAAAAGCTTCCAGTTTTTGAAGAGCAGAATAAGTTTGTCCTTTAATTACATAGCAGAAAAGGAATGGTTTTTTTGGTTTTAGAAGTAGAGTATATTCTTGGTGTTTAATTCTTTCAACCGAACCTTCTGTCGAAAAAGTTTCCTTACTAAAGCTGATTATAGCTGCTAGAAATCCACCTATCAATATTCCGTCCAATTCACTTCCTTCTAGATAATTTTTCGAAAAAAGTGGTGTTCCGCTTTCAGCCAAAATCAACAACATAACAGGTTCCTCACATAGAATTTGAGGAATGTCTATTTCTCCCCTCTTCATCAGACGAACAACTAATTCACCAAGTTGTGCGAACTCTAGTCTATCCTTAAGAGAAACGCTTTTTGTAATATATTCTTCCCATTGCTTAAGCTGATCTAATAGAGCATCATGATCACTTGATATATGCATTGCTAACCTACGCAATCCTTTCTCCTCAGCAATTCGTTGAGCTTTTTCAAGTAGTTCCTTTGCCTTATCTAATTCTAAGTCTACCAAAGCAAGTTGACTTTGGAACCAATAAGTTTTTGCTAAAAGATCGTGTGAATCTTGATATTGAGCAATTTCAAGCAAACTTGCTACTATTGACTGTAGAAGAGTTAAGACATCTTGATCACAGGAAATTTTCAGTTCATCTAGAAGTAGTTCGCATAATCCAATTAAAGCAGTTATCGTTAACGAATGATCAGAAATTTCGTCCTCAACTACTTCCTGAAGAAGATCTTGAGCTTTTGCCTTGTCTCGCATTCTCGTACTTTTCTTCAGAATTTCAGCTTGTGCAACTTTATTTAGTTGGTTCAAGAACGGGTTTTCATTTAAATTGTTAATCTCTTTAAGACGATCCAAATACCTTAGAGCGCGATCTTTGTAATCTGCATCAAGTGATTCGGAAATCAAGTAGTAAAGAGACATAGCAATTTCTTGTTTGTTACCTATCTGTTCTCGTAGTTTCAAACCTTTCTTTAGATAGATATAAGAAGTTTCGAAATCTCCTTTTTGTTGGTAAATTTCAGCAATATTGGTAAATACTAGAGCTATATATTGTATATTTCCTACTCCTTCCCATATTTTGAGGCTATCCTTGTAAAATTCTAATGCTTGGTCTAATTCTCCTTGAAATCGATAGATATTTCCAATATTATTAAATGAAGCAGCAATATCATCCTTATTACCGATTTCTTGATAGATTTCCAAACTTTCTTCATAGTATTTTAGTGCTGTATACAGATCACCTTTATTTCTACACAAAACACCTAGATTATTCAGGATAGAGCTAATTTCTTGTTTTTCATCAACTTCCTTATATAATTCTAGACTCTCTTGATAATATTCTAGAGCTTCTTCCAATTCTCCTTTTGTGTGAAAAACTACTCCTTGTATTCTCCTTAATCCAGCTTTTCTTTTTGATATTTTTTTGCTCTTTTTTTGATTTACTTTTGATAAAATGTGCTCATTCTTTGAAATGGTTTCTAAGGATTCATCAAGTTTCCCCAATCTCCACAAAGAATAAGCTTTAGCAATAGCAGCATCGAGTGTAAACAGAGGAAAATCCTTCTTCTTGCTTTTCTGAAAAGCAGATTCTGAGTGTAATAGTGCTTGATCATATCTACCTAGTTTATTGAGAATGTTACTTTTAGATATGATGCACCTTATTTGATCCTTGTTGCTGATTTTTTTATTCTTCTCGATTTTTTCCACTATTTGAAGGGCTTCTTCATATTCACCTTTAGTTATCAGCTTGTTAACTGCTGCAAATTTTTGGGAATATGTACCAGACAAACAAATAACTCCAATGGAGTACACTACAAACCAATAATAATAAAGTTACGACAGTGGTAATAGAACTTTTAATTTAGCAGAGTTTTGTTAAATAGCAATAAAAGTCTTTTTTTCAGAGTTTATTCTTTAGGAAATCTCTCATTTAGTATTTTTACAGCTTCATTTAATGGAAGATTTTGAAGTTCTTTTGCTGCTGTATAGTGTTTTTCACAAAACCAATCAGCATAGGGTGGATGACCTATTAAATCTTCTTCACTCATCATTTTTTCCCACCTTTCATCACTGTTACGTTTTTTAAAATAAACCAAACCACCTTCATCTGAATCCAAAAATTCCTTGTAGCAAATCACACATAATGGTGGTTTCATATTTTTCCATAAAAATCTCTTAGTTATAAAAAGTTATGGAAGTTTATTCTCCTTCCAATCTCAAAGCTCTTCGAATTGCTGTCATTGTTTCAGTTGCCATCAAACGATTATTATGGTCTTCATCATTTCTTGCTATTTCTCCTAGGGGTTCAAGCGCTTCTTTACTTTTTAACATTCCAAGATTGCTTATAGCTTGATATCTTACTCTTGAATTATCATCCTTGATTGCGTTTAAATTCAGATTTAGAAGAATCGGGTCATCTATCTTGCCCTCTTCAATATGCTTTCCAATTTCTTTGAGTGTTAATAATCTGATTTCCCACTCCTGATCGTCAAAAGTTTTTTCTAAGTAAGGAAAAGGATTCCCCTCGACTCGACTTGAAAGAAATTCCACAGCTACTTCTCTCACAAATTTATTGTAACTTATAATGAGCTTAGCAACAAGAGGTGCTGGTACATTCAACCTAAAATTGAGTAAAGTACTTTTTGCTTCCTCTCTTACAGAATCAGTTTCATCTTTTAATACTTCAAACAATGGTTCAATCATCGTTATTTCATCAAATTTCTTAAGTTCTTTAGCTGCTGTAAATCTTACTTGAGGATGATTATCTCGTAATGCTTCTATAATGAAATGAGTGGTTTCGGGTTTTCCTAATTTTCCAAAAGAACTGATTACAGATTCTCTCACTTTCCAAGAATCATCTTCCAATGCTTGACTGAGTGCAATTAAAGCTTGCCTGTCATCTACATCTCCGAGTACATCAACAGCATAACTACGTACATCTTGATCTTTATCATGAAGAGATCGGATAATTGCATTTAGAGATATGTGATTATCTTTGTGAGGAGCTAATTGCTCAATTGCTAATTGTCGTAATGCTGGATTATCATTTTCTAAGAGCTTGACAATCTCTTTTATTTCTTCTTCAGACATTTTTATACTTCCGAATTGATTGTTATGAATTATGAATTACTCTTTATCAAGATTGTGTGTTGAGATAAATTTGCAAAGTCTTAAATAAGTTGTGCATCATTCTATCAACATTAATGTTGACTAGAAAGTGGGGCACTACTATTGTCATTACTCAGTACTAGACAAAAATTTTTTTACGGTATTTGCAGACTTGGAACTTCCTTACTGCTTAATATTGTTACAATTTTCACTTTCTGGGCATACAAAGATATTTTTGCAATTCCCGCCGAATTAAGCGGAATTGGTAATGGTTTTGGAAAAATAGCTATAGCTTTTTCTGGGTTCATATTTGGATATCTTTCAGATGTTATCGATCGCTCAAATTCCAAATGGGGTAGAAGGAAGATTTTCATTTGGATAGGGAGTCCGTTACTAGCATTATCATTTGTTATGCTTTTCACTCCACATCTTTTCATACCGGTTGAAAAAGTGATGATTAGATTTGGATGGCTCATGGTTTGGAATGCTCTCTTCCATATATTCTATGGAATGTTGTTAACACCCTATCAATCTTGGATGCC
>JAGLRO010000066.1 GCA_023136245.1 Candidatus Heimdallarchaeota archaeon | reverse complement strand
AGTGAAGATGCTGAACAAGCAGCAAAATATCTTAGAGTACTGGAAGAAGCTGATGCACGCAAATGGAAATCAGTTGCTAAACACGTTGTTTTTTCCAAATTTTGGGATGTTTACGAGAAAGTTAGCGACCCTGTTTTAATAATCGGGATGGAGAAAGACAAATACCATGAAATAAAACACATCAAGAAAATTGCAAAACTAATGAAAAACTCTGCTTATTTAGATATGGGGACTAATAAGAAAACGCATTCCTCAGAAATGATAAATGTGCTAAGAGAACAAGTTGATAGAATCAAAAAAACTTGATAATATTCTTGGAAAACAGTAATTATTAAAAGCAAGTTATAACTCTAATCTCTTGTGACTTCGAGTTCCAAAAAAACTAATGATTATATCATGAAGGCTAAGTTTGAAGAATTATCTGAAGAAATATACGTCAAGGTTTCTGATGGTTCTGAAATCAGAGTGCTTTTATCCAAGGCAAATGAAAAGTCTAAAAACGGATATACTATCTGCTTTATTGCAGGTTGGAATACTGTTGTTCCAGGATGGGATGCTGTTTTATTAGAAGCTATGAAGGATTTTCATATTATTTATATTGAAACACGTGAAAAAGGATCAAGTAGGCTTGTGAAGAAAACAAAGAGTACACCAGAACGTCTAGCATCTGATGTTCAAGAAGTTTTTGCACAATTAGATGTCGATGAAGAAAAATTAATTGTATTCACTTCATCTTTTGGTGTTTTTGTAGCAGGTTCTGGCTTAGCTGATAAAAAGTTCAATCCATTTCTAAATATCTTTCTAGGACCTTCTTGGAAATTTAACATGCCTACTGGCACAAGATATATTATGTATGTACTTCCGAATATACTTTATGGGATATCAAAACCGATTTGGAAATGGTGGATAAGGAAATTCAAAAGTGAGGATCCGGAACAAGCTGCAAAATATATAAGAGCTATAGATGAAGCTGATGTAGCTAAATGGAGATCAGCAGCATACGGATTTGCATTTTGGAATTTTAGAGAAATGTATGAAAGAATAAATAGTTTTGTTGTTGTAGTTGGCATGGAAAAAGACAAAATGCATAAATCAAAAGAAGCTAAAGATATTTCAGAACTCCTGAAAAACTCTACATACATAGATTTGGGGACAAATAAGAATACTCATTCTGCTAATATGGCAATAGCAATAAGAGAATTGGTTTCAAAATATGATAAATAATTCAAGACTTAAAGAAGAAAAATTATGAGAATTTGTAAATACTAAACTCTATTACAACTTTTAATTGAAGGATGTCTTTGTTAAATCACCATTTTGGAAAATATAGACCTTTCCTACTTCTAACTCTTTCCAATGTTCGTATTTTATGATTTGTTCAGAAGCTATCAGAGCTATAGGTTCTTCAATATTATCTGTATCTATCTCGAATTTAATTTGATTATTTTCTCCAAAAATGTTCTTCTTGAACGGGGGTCGAAGAATTGCATAGTAAAGGGATTTATATCCTGAATAATATGCAAAAAGTGTATTACCATGTGAAAGTAAAAAGTTTAATCCACCTTGTTTTGAGAGCTCTGCTGCACTTTTTTCTATAGTTGATGCAAACTCTTTGGTATTATCTTTTTTTCCCAGTCTTCGTAATTCTTCAAGAATAAAACAAAATGCAGCTTCGGAGTCTGAATCTCCTTTTGATTTGAAGAATTCACTGCTATCTAAGACGTGTCTATATAATCTCAAATGACCATAGTGTGCAAAAACCCACCTTAGATCAAAAAGATCATTGTCAAAAGGATGTGTATTTTCGTAAGAACTTTCTCCATGTGTAGCATATCGTATATGTGAAATGAATGTCTTTCCAATGATTTTGTGAGGTGGTAAGGTTTTAAATCCAATTCGTAAAATTTTCTCAACATCAAGGGATTGTTTAAACAGTTGCCATTCTCCATCACTAAAGAATGCATATCCCCAACCATCTGGAGTATCTTCTGTAAAACTGGAAGGCATCTTAAATGCATAATCCATGTTAATATTTTCTTTGGAATTTATCCCCAGAAGTTTTGTCAAAGTAAGTTCACTATAATAAATTATAATTAAAAGCCTTAAAAATGCTTTCTATAAGGGAAAGAGACTATTTATCTTGTTTATTATTCTTTGATGGAAACAAGAGTTCTTTATCCGACCACGTACCTGTTGTTTGACATACACCAAAAATATGTAAACAGATTCTAAGATGTTTAAAGAACGGACAAGAACATTCATACAAACTATTATTGTACCTAACCCAGATTTACCGATTTAGAAGAAGTCATCTGTTTTTAAGTATTCTATCAGTATTAAACAAAATTTTAAAAATAAGTAAAACTCCAAGAGGATTGTTCGCAGAATAAATAATTAATGCTAGAAAGTGATTAGATGAAAGCAAAATTCCCAAGTAAAGAATGGATCGAACAATTCATGGTAGTTTTAAACAATTCACCTGATTATAAGGAAGCAGCAGAATGGTGGGAAGGTGATTTCTTATTTGTAGTTGAAACTGATGAAAAGTTAGATAAGAAGGCGACATTCTATCTTGATCTTTGGCATGGTGATTGTAGAAGTGTTGATTACTTTGAAGAAGGACAAGAACCCCCTGAAACAGAATTTCAATATATTGGAAAGTATTCGAACTGGTTGAAGGTTATTAATGGAGATCTCGATCCGATTAAAGGCATTCTAACAAGAAAATTCAAACTTGTAGGGGATAAAGGAAAAGTAATGCGAGCAACAAAAGCAGCAAAGGAGCTTGTAAATTCAGCTCAGAAAGTTCCAACAGAGTTTGTATAAGATTTTTATTCTACTCATTCTAAAGAAGTCTATCATGTGGTTTTATTCAGCTCCACGAAAGATTGTTTTTGGAGAAGATTCATTAGATGAATTAAAGGAGATTAAAGGTAATAGTGCACTTCTTGTAACAGATAAGATTTTAATGGATTTAGGAATCTCTCAAAGGGTTATAGATATCCTTGAATCGGTTGAGTTTAAGGTCACCATATTTGATCAAGTTGATTATGAACCTACAATCCCTATGGCAAAAGCTGGAGCAGAGATTGCTGTAAGAGAAGAAGTTGATTGGATTATTGCAGTTGGTGGTGGTTCTGTTATGGATTGTGCTAAAGCTATTTGGGTATTCTATGAAAATCCCGATATGAGTATAGATAGCGTTTTTCCAGAAGATCCTTTACCTTTAAGAAACAAAGCTAGACTCATCACGATACCAACAACTAGTGGTACTGGTTCTGATGCAAATTGGGCAATAGTTATAACTGACCCTGAAACAAAACAAAAGCTCAGTGTAGGGCACAGAGATTTGATTCCTGATATCGATATTGTTGATCCTTCTTTAACACTCAAACTTCCCCCTAGATTAACAGCATCTACAGGGTTGGATGTATTAGCTCACGCAATAGAAGCATATACTATAAATTGGAAAAATGATTTTAGCGATGCGATGGCTCTTCAAGCAATTAAATATGTTTTCGAATATTTACCAAAGGTCGTCAAAGAAGGAGAGAATATTGAATATAGAGAGAAAATGCACAATGCTGCAACAATGGCAGGAATTGCAATTGGAAATAGTCAAATTGGAGGAGCACATGCTGTTGCTCATTCTGCAGGAGCAATACTGAAAATACCCCATGGTGAGATAATAGCTTTAGCACTACCTCACATGATGAAGTTTTGTATTGAAGAAGAGGATGTTGTAAAACATTATTCTGAGATTGCACACACAATAGGACTTTCATTTGAAACAAAGAAAGAAGGAGCTGAAAAGCTGATTCTTGAAGTAGAGAATCTTATACAGGAAATTGGATTAAAAACTTCCTTAAGAGAATTTGGAGTAACACCAAAAGTTTTACAAGAAAACATGAAGCTCTTACAAGATTTTGCTTTAAATGATACAGGGTCTCTTGTTAATCCTAGAGATATAACAAAGGAAGCTTTGGAAAATATATTCTATGATATGGCTGGTTTTGTGAAAGGTGGATACAGAAATAATATCCTAAAAGTAAATTTGTCTGATCAAAGCATAACAAATGAAAATCTCGATTTAGAAGCAGCTAAAGATTTCGTTGGTGGCAGTGGTTTAGGAGCTTACTATTATTTCAATTTCTTGAACACAAAAAATGTTGATGCGCTTTCACCAGATAATATTTTGATTTTCATGACTGGTCCTTTAACAGGATTACCGACTTCATGTTCAGGAAGATTCTCAGTATGCTCTAGATCTCCATTGACAGGTTTCTGGGGAGAATCTAACTCAGGAGGGAAATTTGGTCCAGAGTTGAAATTTGCAGGTTATGATGGTTTAATCATTGAAGGAGCTGCAAATAGTCCCATTTATCTTTTTATTGATAACGATAAAATTGAGATACGAGATGCATCTAAATACTGGGGAATGGGAGTATTTGAAACGCAGGAAGCGCTACTCAAAGATTTAGATGATAAATCATTCAAAATCGCGTGTATTGGTCCAGGTGGTGAAAATCTGGTAAAATTTGCTTCAATTATGAACGATGGAGGTAGAGCGGCCGCTAGAACTGGATTAGGAGCTGTTATGGGATCAAAAAAGCTAAAAGCGATAGCAGTTAAAGGTAATAATAAGGATTTCTTACTTCCCGATGAATTCAAGGAAAAATCAAGAGAGGCATATGAAGAAATAAAGAAAGATTTTTCAGTTGAAATGGCTAAGGAATTAGGCACTGCAGGATTTGTTGATGCTGCCGTTGATTTTTATGGAGACATGGCTATACGTAATTGGTCAGAGTCTAGCTTCAAGGAAGCTTATAATATATCAGGAACAACAATGAAAGAAACAATTCAAGTTGGCAGATATGCTTGTTATAGATGTCCAATTGGTTGTGGGAGAGTTGTTAAAATTCCTGAAGGAAAGTACAAACTTTCGAAAACTAAAGGTCCTGAATATGAAACAATAGCAGCTTTTGGAACAAATCTGAAAATAGGGAATCTAGAAGCATTGGCTTATGCCAATTATAAAGCTAATGATTATGGAATTGATACTATATCAGCAGGTTCTACAATTGGTGTATTTCTAGATCTGGTATCAAAAAACTATGTCCCTCCAGAAATTATTCCTGAAGGTTTAGATCCGAGTTTTGGTAATCCAGATACATTACTGGATTTACTTGAGATGATTGCATTTAGAAAAGATATAGGTAACCTTCTTGCTGAAGGAAGCAAGGTTTTATCTGAAAACTATTTGTACTCAGCTCTTGCTCCACAAGTTGCAGGACTAGAAGCTCCATTTCATGATCCAAGAGCATTCAGTAGCATGGCAATATTATACATTACAAGTCCAAGAGGTGCTTGTCATCTTAATGGTGATGGGTATCTAGTACAACAAGGTATAGAATATCCTGAATTACAAATCGATAATATTCCAGATAACAGATTTAATATCGATAATTCAGCAAAGCAATTTGCTCGACTCCAAAGCTATAGACAATTGTATAACGCAATGACCATTTGCCAATTTTATAATCCACCAGCACCCATTGTTGCTGATCTATTAGGGATGGCAATGAATCAAAAGTATGAACCTGAAGACCTTATTCTTCTAGGAGATAAAATATTTGCATTGAAGAGAATTATAAATCTGAGATTAGGTTGGAAACCAGAACTACAGGTTTTACCAAATATTATGAGAAAGAGATTAGATGGTCCAACAGAAGGAAATTCACCTGATGTCCAAAAACAATTAGAAGAATGGTACGCTTATCGGAATTATAATAACGAATCAGGAGCTCCAAGAATAGAGGAGCTCAAGAGATTGGGATTAGAGAATTTGCTTTCGTTTAGCAATTTAGAAGATTGAAAACATCTAAATACTTGATTCTCATAAAAAATATGAGCAGTAATGGCAGAGAGCTTTGTGTTAGACGATAAGATGCTTAAAGTTTTGTCTAATCCAATAAGAAGAAAGATTCTCGAATTTATTGCTGAAGGTGGAGCGACATATACTGATTTAACTGAAACTTTTGAACTGAAATCAGGTCCTCTTTACCATCATCTAAGACAAATGAAACAGTTTGTCTATCAAGATGAACATAAGAGATATCTTCTAACTGAAGAAGGAAATAAAGTTATTGAGATTCTTTATGGAAGAGACCAGCACAGTTATTTTTCAATTACAGAAACAAAAAAACACAAAGTATTCAGTATAGGTAAATTTTCTTTTACTCCTTTTGTAGGTTTTTTTGCAAAAAACCCTATCCATGCTTTAATTGAATTTGTTATTCTTGCGGGTGCAAGTGTCTTTATTGGTTTTGGAAATAAGATTCTCATTGTTGGAAATTTCGTTGTAAATTATGATGTTCCACTTTGGTTAGCATACATAAGTTTAGTAGCTAGCTGGTTCTTTATTGCAGGATTTGCAGAGGTATTGTCTAGATTTGTTTACAAGAAGAAAAAAAATGTCCTAGCTCTATTAAGCACAACAAATCTAATCTTTATACCTTCATTCTTATTTATACTTATAGTGGGTATAATAGGGTGGATAAGTGGGTTAACAATAGTAATACCTTCAGTTGTGTTGCTGATATTACATGGATTTTTCCAAATCTGGAGTTTCTTGATTCTTATTACTTCCATTGGATTACTAAAAGAACTTTCGATTGAGAAAGCAGCACTGATATCAATGATTGTTAGTTATGCTCAAATCCTTGTTCTGATTATCATTCTTCTCTAACTTTTTTGTAAATGATAATTTGGAACAGCAGTGATTAATTCCTACAGAAAACTGTAGCCAGATTTACAGTAAAAGCTACAGTTTGATATAAGTTAATCTATTTATTTTGCGGTCTGGATGAATTCTTAACCAAAAAAATGGTGTTCAATCTATGATGTCGAAACAGATTTACGCAAAAAAAATGGTTCTGGGTGGCTTTTTAGCCTTGATCGTTTTTTCATCTTTTCTTTACCTGCCTGTTTATGCAGATAATCACGATGATGAAGATGAAACAGACGAGGATGATGATGGTATTGATGACCACATTGAAGACGAAAACGAGAGAGAAGTTAGTGTAGAGCTTTCTGATAATGAAGCTGAAATAGAATCCTCATTGAAAACAGATGGTATAAAGAATGAATTTGAAGTCAAAGTAAAAACTGGTTACGAAGGTTTAGAGTTTGAGTTAGAATTCGAAAAGGATAACCAAACTGTTGAGACTGAGTTGGAATTCGAAGTTAAAATCACTAAAATTGTTGAATATAGAGACATAGATTCTGATGGTATCTATAATAGTTCAGTAGATGAGAAAATACAAGTGTATAAACTAGATGAATTTAATCCAATTCAATATACCGTTGAAACAATTAGTAATAATACTGTGCATGTTTTTTCAGTAGAAACTGTCGATAGTGTCTTCTCAGCTACTTTATATGTTACTGGAGAGTTTGCAGACATTAACGGCGTTGTTATAGCTCCTACTCAGGTTAAAGTTGACATTGGAATTCACAATTTCAATTATACAGAACTTGATACTATGCTAGCACTAAAAGTCAAACTAGAATCTGAATTCGAGGTTGATTATGAAGAGGATGAAGAAACTGAGGATGAACTTGAAGATCGTGCTATTGATGAAAGCGAAATTGAAATAACTCTTGGTGATTATAGTGGGTTCTTTTCATGGATAGAAACAGCTATGATCGATGGTATAGTTCATGATGTAAAGGTAACTCCTTTAGATATGAGTCCTGAAGAGAATAAGATGTATCTAAACTATCCCAGAGGTAATGAGATTATTCATGATCCAAAAATAGGAGTGTCTAATCTATTACAAATTGGTTTAGTTGGGAACAACAATCTAATCTTCATTTCAGCAGCAGCACTTCTTTCTATAACTGGTTTAGTTTTAATCTTTCGTAGAAAAAACAAAAAATAAATTCTCTTTCTTTTTTCTTTTTTTAAATTGTTTAACTTAGGAGCCTAGAATTGTATTCTTACCAAAAATTATAGTTTCAACTACAATAAGTTATAAGTTAAAGTATAAATTAAGTAATAATAACTATATAATAAGCAAAAACTTGGGTGACTGTCATGAAACATAAAATAAGACACAAACGACAACTGATTATTAGTGGATTATTGGTTTTGCTTGTGTTTTCCACATTTCTCTATATTCCAATCAATGCAAGTGATGATGAAGAGGAAACAGATGATGATGATGATGAGAAAGAAAATGCGAGGGATCTTCAAATAGAGGTTTCAGACAGCGAAGCAAGCATTGAATCTAGACTGAAAACAGGGGATATACACAATGAATTCAGTGTAGAGATGACAACCGAAGATGAAGGTTTGGAAATACAATTCGAATTTGAGATAGATAATGACACAGTTGAAACAGAAATCGAGTTTGAAGTAACCATTTCTGAGATAGTGGAATATATTGATGACCCAATTGATGGTTTCTATAATGAATCCATAGATGAAATTGTTCAAGCTTTAGAACTAGATGACTTTAATCCAATCGTTTATACAATTGAAACAATTTCCAACGATACAGTCCATGTTTTTGCTGTAGAAACAACTGATGGTATTTTCTCAGCTCAGATCTATTTTACAGGAGAGTTTGTTTTAATTAATGATACATTAATAGCTCCTACTCAATTGAAGATTGATATTGGAATTCATAATTTCAATTACTCTGACCCTAACTCTGTGCTAGCTTTGAAAGTAGAACTTGATTCTGAATTAGAAGTTGAATATGAAGACAATGAAGAAACTGAAGATGAAGAACATGAGCGTGCTTTTGATGAACATGAAGTCGAAATAGCTTTTGGTGATTATACTGGGTTCTTTTCATGGATTGAAACAGTAAATGTTGATGGAGTAGAATATGAAGTTAAAGCTACACCAATCTATAGTGATGACGAGGAAAACAAACTTTATTTGAATTATCCAAGAGGTAATGAAATCATACATGATCCTAAAATAGGTATAGCTGATATTCTGAAGATAGCTACGACAGGTTTTTTTACAAAACCGTGGATAGAACTTCCAAATATGTCTAGAAATGAGCTCTTGATAGTTTCTGCAATCACACTGGTTACTATTTTTGGTTTAGTGATGATTGTAAAAAGAAAGAGAACATAACATTTTCCATTTCTTGTTTTCATACCTCATCTTTATTCTTCGTACACTTTACATTAAGAACTTCATGTGAATGTCCTGTCGAAGTTGGAAATTCTTCCCATATATGCCTAATTTGTTCAACAATATGGAAACCAGCAGCTTCAATATTGTCTTCCAATGATTCCAACCAGAAAAGTGAACGGTTGCATTTATCTCCTTCTGGTATTCTTGTTACAGGAGAAGATATTATTAGTGTTCCATTATGTTCAAGTATTTGATAAAGAACTTGCAGAGAGATTTTTGTTGCTTCATGATTCAGCTTTCTGAGTATTTGAAAGAACTCTTCATTTTCTTCCTCAAAATGTGAACAATATTTGTTGAAAATCGGCATTAGATAATAATCCATTAATCCAAGATGAGTAATGAAATCAAATTGTGGCTGTTCATCTATTTTGAGAGATTCTATGTTCTTTAATTTTTCAAACATCTCATTTTTGGATATCTCATTAATCTCAAATTTTTTGAAAATATCTACAATTGAATCAGTAAATCCTGAAGTATTATCAAAATGAATCAAATCAATATTACTAAAACCATTTTTTTCAATAACATGGTTCTTGGCAAATTTCATGCTTTTAACATTAATGTCCAATAAAGTAAGTTTGTTAACTTTTTTTAGTATTCTCTCATCAATTTCGGGAATAGTGTTTGTAACTCCAATGAAACCCCAATTAGTTATATCATCATGAATTGAGGATAGAATGAAATTCCTAACTTTTTGATAGTGAGAATTCCATTGTTTTCTATATTTTTGATAAGTTAATTCGTACTCATCCATCCATTCGACATTCATTTCATCAGACATATAACTTAAGAAAAATTCAAGATGTGATATACCTTTTTATCAATCACTGATGAAGATTTACATTATAAGACATGGAGAAACAGCATTCAATGTCGGAGAGATAAGAGTTAGAGGAAGAACAGATGTCCCTTTATCTGAGCTAGGTTTGAAACATGCTGAGGAAACTAGTAGGGAGTTATCTTCTGTTCCTATAGATATTATCTATTATAGTAAACTTTCTCGTGCAAAATCCACAGCTTACAAGATAAAAGAATATCAAGAGAAAGCAGAAATCGTAGAAGAACCTTTACTAATAGATTTTTCTTTCGGTGATTGGGAAGGAAAAACTATGAGAGAAATTTTTACTCCAGAAGAAGAAGAGAAATGGTTTACAGAACCTCACGATTTTATCATTCCGGGAGGAGAAACTTTTTATCAAGTTCTTGATCGACTGCATCGTTTATTCAAAAGACTCCAAACTCAAAAGGAGGAGAATATTGCTTTGGTTTCACATGGTGCAGTGATTAATTTACTTTTTGTATATTTAACGGGTACTCATCCTTCTCACTATTGGGATTTCTATGTTAAGCCAAGTTCAATTTCCTTAATTACTTTAAATGCAAAAGGAAAATTTTCTGTGAAAAAATTTAATGAAACCAAACACTTGTCATAGTTCCAAAGAAATGCTTATAGGTTTCTCAAAATAAGTGCTTTTGAAATGCATCAGATAGTTAAACAAGCTTTTAAGTATTGGGAAAAAAGGAATTGTGCTAGATCTACATCGTGTGCAATTTTGGATTATTATGGATTTTCGGAATATACAAATGTACTCGATTCAGCAATGATTCTTTTTGGAGGAGGTGCTGGTGAAAGATCTATTTGTGGTTCGTTATTGGGTGCTCTCGCCGGAATGGGTGTTGTTCTAAAAGAAAAAGGATTAGAGGAAAAGGAAATCTATAAAAAATCAAAATATCTGAAAGCTGGTTTTAAGAAAGAAATGGGAACACTTCGTTGTAGAGAAATCTTAGCTGATTTCTTAGATGAAAATGGAGTACTAGATAAAGATCATCCAGATAGGAGCCCACTTTGTGATAAAACTGTAGAAACAGCAGTATTAGAAGTTTTAAGAATTATAGATAACATTTGATTGTTTGAAAAAGAAAAAAAAGGGAGAGAGGAGATTATATCTCTACAGCTGTTACGCTTCCAGTTGATGTTTCCAAATCAAAGTAATTTTGATTTGCTGCTGAATCATAGCCTGGAGATTCGTAATAACTTCCAGACCCAAGTATATCAACGGTACCTGTGCTTGCTTCACCTTTAATTGCATAACCTATTGTGGAATTGTATGCAATACTTAACGAGATACTACCTGTTGAGCAATCAACATCAAAAGATGCTAAATAGTCTAAAGGAAGAACTAAGTTTTGTGTTATAATCATAGTAATTGTACCTGTAGATGCTTGAATATTCCATTCGATATCTCCAGTTACTATTAGATCTGTATAAACTAGAGTTATACTTCCAGTACTTGAGGAAATATCTACATTAGTTGTGTTCAATAATGTTCTTTCTCCTAGGTTGACTGAAATTCTTCCTGTTGAAGTTGCTAAATCTAAATCTTGTATTGTTGTATTAACTGAACCACTCAAGTCAATTGTGACTCTACCAGTACTAGCGGAAAAGTAAATATCTGGGATTTCAAGATTATCTAGACCATTTGCTACTAAAGAAGAACTTCCTGTACTTGTTAGTATACTATAGTCTACTAAAGCATCTGGATGCAATCTTATAGTAATATCATAAGAAAACACTCTCTTGTTCCAGAAGAAAAATTGTTGATCTCCAGAATCAAAAGTAAGCTCTAAATATTCACCACTTTCATAGTACATATTGAAGTTCTTCGCGTCAGCTAAAGAAGAACCAGGTCTGCCTTTAACTTCTAATGTAGCTTCAAATAATTTGGTCATTGTAGCATCGTAGCTAATATCTACAGAGCCTACAGCATTATCAATATTTAATACAATATTTGTTTCCGCCATTGAATCTACTTCATAATTTAAAGTACCTATATCTGCAAACCTAATTGTACCGAAAACTCCAATCAAAATAATTGGTACTACAATTATAGCTATAACACCAATAGCTACTCCTAATGTCTTTGGACGACGATAAACAGGTTGAACTGGACCTGTAGGTTGTGCATAAGCTTTAGCTGGAGCAGCAGAGGGGGTTTGTTCCATTGGAGTAGCAGCAGGTACGCCTTTAACAATTTCAATCTTAGAACCGCATATATGGCAAAAAACAGCTTCATCTGTTAGTTGAGCACCACAATGAGTGCAGAATTTTTCTGTTATTTTTGACACCTCAGTGTAAATTTATATTTCTAATCTACTGCTGGTACATAGAATATTATAAAGGTAATCAAATACCAAGAAAAATCCAGAAAATGTTACTCATCTGAATTTTTCGGTTCTTTAAGAAAAACAAAACCTAGTGAAGCAGAAAACCTCATTGCAGTTATAATCCAAAGAAAAACGATTATAGTTTGCCATTCTCCAAGAAAAGGTTCCACAACGTCGCGTAATACACCAGAAATTAAAGATCCAAAGAAAGTTGCTATTCCTAGAAAGAAATAGAATAATCCAGTGTAGGTTCCTTTCTCCTTTTCAGTAGCACTATCTAGTATGTAAGCACTTTCTCCAACCATATAGAATCCATTGCCTATTCCGCTAACTGCTGTACCAATAGCCATAAACCACCATTCAGGAACCCACAAAATAGCTATAACAAGATTTAATGGAACAAAGAACATCACAATTCTTCCAATGAATAAAACCCACTTCCTACTCATTTTATCGATGAAAGGTTTTGTAGCAAGTAAGGCTAGAATCATGAGACCACTAAAAGCTGCCCAAAGATAGGTATTTTGTTGAGCTGTTGCATATTCCTGTCTGACTACAGGAAACACTGGCCATCCTAAAGACATAGAGAAACCCATCAATGATCCAACAATTGTAAAGTTGCGAAAGCGTTTATTTTCTCTTAAGGGTGCAAAACTTAGTACACCTCTTTTTTCCAATTTTTCTGTGGGAGGATCAGTTAGAAATATGCTTATCAATCCTGTTATTATAAAAAGTCCAGCTGCAGATTCTAGAATAATTGTATATTGTAAATGCTCTGTTGATCCCTCAGTACTAAGAAATCCTACAGCTAATAAGCATATAAGAGAGGCTATCGCACCAATAAGTGTAACTAAATTCAGAAGACTTGCTCTATTTTCTTTTCTGGTTAAATCACCGAGAAGTGCTGTGAAAGCAGGAGAATAACATGCTATGAAGATTGAGAAAACAACAACACCAATCACTAGAACCCATACATTTCTTATCAAAGGAAAAAGAGCT
>JAGLRO010000065.1 GCA_023136245.1 Candidatus Heimdallarchaeota archaeon | reverse complement strand
AATCAAGAACCAAACCATCTCCAAAAAAGAGATTGTTTTGAAGAGTGAAATTTCTTGTTTTAATAAACAAACCATGAAGGTTTTTTCTAAAAGTATTGTTTCGAAAAATAACATTATCTGAATTATTAGATACATCAACACCATAAATACTACCTTCTATTGTATTATTGCAATACTCTGAATTTCCTGAGTCTGATATTAAAATTCCAGTAAACCTATTATCAGAAACAGTATTGTTTGTAATAAATATGGATTGTGATAAAGCAAGCCAAATTCCTACAAAATCATTTTTCTGACATGTATTGTTAGTAAATGATAAATTGTCTGATTCCCAGACAAGTATACCAAACATAATATTTTTACTAAGAATATTGCTTTCAATAGAGATGTTAGAACACTGCATAATATCTATTCCAGCATATGTTTCACTTATTATCTGATTACTTATAGTTACATGATGACTATTCCTTAGAATGATTTGACCATAGATAGGTTCATTAATAATTTCATAAGAGAGATCTGTGAAAAATCCTAATTGCTTGCCATTAACAAAATTATTGCTAATTTTATATGTAGAATAATTTTCTATATCATTTTCTTCAATTGAAAATCCTCCATTTGAAATACTATTATCTGAAATAATAGATAAATGACTATCATAAAGCCTTATACCACTATCACAATCAATTAACTGATTGTTTATTAGTTTTGAAGAAGGAGCTCTACCAAGAAAGATTCCATATTCGCAATCTGAACAGATAATATCTTCTACAGTTGCTGTTCCTTCAGTTACATCACTGATTCTTATTCCAACAGTCTTAGCACTAAGAAAACATTTTCTCACAATAAAATACTTCATAGTGTCATGAATATAGATTGCAGTCTCCTCAAGAGTAGTAATATTTTTTTTCTCTAGCACAAAGGGTGATAGTAATGTACCTTCACCTGAAAAATCATGCTTTAGAAAATCTTCATCAGATTCAATTAGAATAGGAGCATGAGATTCTAAATTATCTAACCATTTCTCAGGATAAAAAACAACAAAATATGTAATTAATCCACTTGTGATAAGTAGAATTGTAATTATTCCAGCTAATATCCATTTTCTAGAAAGAAGCTTAGAAATGTAAGAATTAATTTTCATATCCTCAACTTCTGAAATCATAAAATAATAGCTAATAACATTTATATGTTTTAGCTAAAATAACCGAATTTCCAATATAGAAAAATGAATATGATAATTATATTTGTAACATTTTTTTTCTCCCTTTATAAGTCAATTTCTTGATATAACATTTGAAAGACATGGCACTTCTTAATGAAAATAGTGAAAATAAGAAGAAAACTGCTTCTAGCAGTAAGAAAACCACTAAAACAAAAGATCCACTTGAAGATTTTCTCTCTGATATTAAAGGTCTCTCTGACACAATGAAAAAACGAGTTCATAAAGTCCTAATTACTGAGGGAATCGTTGATCCTAGAGGTATCAAAGCTTTAACTAAAGCGCAACTTGAGGAATTACCTGGGATTAGTGATACAACTTCTAGTTTGTTAATAGAGCAATTTGAAGATAAGAAAGAAGGTAAAATCTTTCTCTCACTAGAAGAAAGGGAGGAATTGGAAACTATCAGGTCGAAAATATTAACTGGTTCCAAAGATTTAGATAAT
The DNA here is from genome assembly GCA_023136245.1 of Candidatus Heimdallarchaeota archaeon. Taxonomy (GTDB): domain Archaea; phylum Asgardarchaeota; class Heimdallarchaeia; order Heimdallarchaeales; family Heimdallarchaeaceae; genus UBA460. The sequence continues at coordinate 3,381 of JAGLRO010000065.1, read as the reverse complement.
CTTCTGCAAGGTGGAATCCCTACTGGCACTTTTGTTGAATTATATGGAGCACCACAATCTGGGAAGACTCAAATCTGTTATACTTTGAGTGTCAATACTCTGCTTCCTAAAGATTTTGGAGGTCTTGAAGCAGGAGTGATTTGGTTAGACACTGAGGGGTCATTCAACTCACAGAGGTTCAAGCAAGTAATGTCATACTATCAATATACTTACAATATTCCAGAAAAGAAATTTGATACAAAAAAATTCATGGTAGCTGCGACACGAACACTAGCTCAAATCGAACTAGCATTGAAAGAAGCGGGAAAAATCATTCCAAAAAATAACGTTAAACTGTTAATAGTTGATAGTCTAATGGATCCTTTCCGTGCTGAATATGGTGGACTAGGAAAACTAGCAGAAAGACAAAAACATCTCAACAAAGTCCTACATTTACTGATGAGAGTAGCTGAAGCATACGATTTAGCAGTTGTATACACCAATCAGGTCATGGCTAATCCAGACCCATTCGCTTCAGCGATGGACAAAGTTCAACCAATTGGAGGTTTCGTTTTAGGACATGCTAGTGATATAAGATTATGGTTGAGAAGAGCAACTTCTAAAATTAGAAATCAATTCGATGCGCCTAATGCTAGAAGGGCATTAATAACTGATTGTGGTTGGCTTCCTCAAGTTGAATGTCATTTCTCTATAGGTGCTTTTGGTATATGTGATGTTGAAGAAGAAGCTAAGCATAGAGAACTAGCTTTAGAAATAGGTTTCGGTTTCGATCAATCTTCTGAGGAAGATGCTGAAGAACAAGTTCAAACGGAATTTGCGAAGCTGGATTGAGGGGGGATTATATTGAAAAAAGCTTGTTTCTTTCTCTTCTTAATACTCATAATCCCTATTCCTCTTACTCAATTCTTAATTGAAGGATTCATCCCTGAGCAACAGGATTCATCTGATGAGAGTTATAGTTTCCAGATTGTTTCCAATTCTGAGCAATCTCTTCAAAACCAGATTGTTCGTATAGTTTCTTCTTCTTCAATTAATGATCAAGATTCACAGCAAAGCGATAATAATCCTGTACCTAAGCTTTCTCCTGCTACTTATCCAAGTTTTACTTCCATAACTGCTAATGCTTCATCTATCCAGAAAAATGAAAGTGTACAAGCGGTAGCAACGACTGAATTTGAGCTTCTAGGAATGTTTCCTGTTGATCATGGAGAGCACTATTGGTATGATCTTGTAAGTGTTTTAGAAGATAATGAAGCAGCTGTTGGAGATATTATTAATACAGATTTTGCTATCCAATTTTCTCTACCTTTTGATACAGATTTTATGTCTTTCTCATTCAATCTTTCTCAGATAACCTCAACAGCTTCCAATCAAATTGATTTTTACATAACTGACAATCTCTCAGACTATCAAACAGATTATTTGATGAAAAATGAAATTTCTTCACATGAATATAATTTCCATAAAAATAATGTTAATTCTCCTCATCTATTTGTTTATTGGAATCACCCACTTACATCTCAAGTGAATAATCATCTAACAGCGGGAACTGATTATTATGCAGTTCTTTCTTCTTCAAACAGTTTTTCTCTTCAATACTCAAATGATAGTGCTGGCACAGATGAGAATAGTGTTTATGTCTTAAATTCTGGTTGGGAAGAACAAGCTGGAATTGATATGCAGTTTAATGTATATCTTGGTTCATTACTCCAGAATACAACTGTCAGCGTTACCGGACAAACCTCCTGTGTTTATGATTCTACAACATCAACTAATCGAAATCATCGATTGACAGTAGCTTATTATGATGTGCTAAATGCTTATGATAAATCTTCATCTTTTTGGGAAATTGATATACTTGATTCATTTGCACCAGAGTTCATTACTCTGACCTCCCCTCCTACAGCTGAATATTCTGACAATATAGAAATTCTTGCTAAAATTGAGAATCTGTATCATCAGTCTTTATCCAACATCAATGTAAGTTTCCTGATATCAAATGATAATTTGACATGGTCATATCTTGCTTCAAACTTAACCGATCAGAATGGATTTGCTATAGCTAATCACACAATAAATCAAGCTTCAGGAATGATTTACTTCAAAGCATCAGTTGGATTACTCACTGATTATAGTTCGACGGATCAGCAAAAAGAGCAAATAGAAGTCCAAACCCCAAGAATAAATTGCAAATATGGAAGTGCTTCAGGATCTGCATCTTTAACTTTATATTCACTCAAAACAAGAATTTTAGATAATGAAGGAGATCCAGTTGTGGGTCTGTTAGTTCAGTTCTTTATGCAAGGTTTGATATTCCCTATATTTGTTGCAACAAATGATTCTGGTTGGGCTGAGTCTCCCATAGGATTCCTTGATTGGAATTCTGGTTACTATGCTAATTCATATTGGATCGTAATTGATATGGATTCGAATCTTTATACTTATCCATCAACAACATATGGAGATATAGATATCTCACAAAACAACTTGACAGTTCAGACTTCAGAAGAAATTCAAGGATATTGGAATGAACCATTAGATGTAACTTTGCAGTTTTTCGATGGAGAAGGAGACTATGTCCCCTTTCTCAATTATGAAGTTGTATTATATGATGAAAGTACAACACTGAACACATCATTAGGGATTTTTCAAACAAATAGCACAGGCTTTGGTTTTCTATCCTTTCCTGCAAACTTCTTTAATCCTGGTCAAAATCAACTCTTTATCAAAGTAAGTTCATTAAATTATCTATATTTTGAATATGCTATTCCTTTAATCACTCTTAATGATAAAGCGATTATAGCAGTCAATATTAATGAAAATATCACTTATGTTTACAACTCCGTTGTTCAAGTTGAGGTTTTTGTTTCTGATCATTTTGGTAATCCTATTGAAAACATAACAGTACTCATCTATGTTTCAATGCCAGATCTATTTGGTTTCTGGGGTGATGTTTATTCAATTAAGTCTAATAGCTCAGGTTATGCATCAATTGATCTAGCGTTTATACTGAATGCAGGAGAAGAGTTGAATATATTAATCACTACTGAGGATTATTTTCAAAACAGTGTCTTATATTATCTCGCTGCTGATCCTTATGTTTCTTATGTTTCATGTGTTCAAGCACCTAGCTCTATAACAGAAATTTCTGACATCAACTGTTCAAATCAAGAGACAATTGATATATCTGGAAGATTAATTTCCAATAATACTGCAATCAAAAACTCACTTATTACTATAACAATTCTTGGTGAATCGTTCTCTGTCTATTCTGACGATAATGGTTACTTCAACCTATCTTATTACATCAAACAAGGAGGAGTTTTTGAGGTGATTATTGAGTTTGATAGTTCCTCAAACTATGTATCCTCTACAGAATCA
>JAGLRO010000064.1 GCA_023136245.1 Candidatus Heimdallarchaeota archaeon | reverse complement strand
GATTAATGACCTATATTAGTGTTCCAAGTGAATTTTCAAAGGCTGAGTTAATCAAGCCAAAGTTCGCTGATTCAGAAAAACTAACATGCAAAAAAATAACTGTTGGAGATCTCTGTAAAGAGTTTGGATGGGTAGAATAGGGTGATTGGATTGGCAAAAGTAATTGTATCATCAGGAAAAAGAAAAACCGCGATTGCTCGTGTAACTATTAAGGAAGGAAAAGGTAGAATTAGAATTAATGGAGTACCATTAGAGATTCTTCCTAACGAATTAAGTAGGATAAAAATAAGTGAAATCTTTATACTTGCAGGTGAAGATTTTCGAAATTCAATTGATATAAAAGTTAAAGTTGGCGGAGGAGGATTCATGGGTCAAGCTGAAGCAATTCGAACCGCTATAGCCAGAGGATTAATCGAGTATTTTGAGGATTTAAGTTTAAAAGAAAAATTTGTTTTATATGACAAAACTATTGTTTCAGGAGACCCCAGAAGGACAGAACCTAAGCAATTTGGCGGAAAAAGTGCAAGATCTCGATTTCAGAAGTCATATCGATAACCTTTTCTCTAATAATATTTTAGTTGTTCTAGAATATGAAATTTGAACTTGATTGCTCATTAGGAGAAGGAGGAGGTTCAATTGTACGAATATCAGTAGCTCTTGCAGCTGCAACAAGATTTTCACTAAAATTGGTAAATATTCGAGCAAAGCGTTCTAATCCAGGATTACGTACCCAACATATAGAAGCAATAAACGCAATTCAACAGCTATCTGGAATTTCTGTTAGAGGAAGTAAAATTGGAAGTCAAATCTTAACTATTGAACCGGAAAAACAAGGAGCTAATTCAGCTTCAGTTAATATCAGTACTGCAGGAAGCGTTGCTTTGGTTGCTCAAGCAGTTATGTTTTATTCTATCCCTCAGAAACAAACTTTTACTTTATCTGTGAAAGGAGGAGCTACACATGGGAAATGGGCGCCATCTATTGATTATATAAAAAATGTAACTCATTCATTATTAAGAAAAATGAATAAGAGTATTGAAGTTAGGGTAGATCAATGCGGTTTCTTTCCTCAAGGCGGTTCAAATTGTCATTTCACATTTGCAGAGCATCAATCATTAAATTCTCTGAATCTTATTGAAAGAGGTTCTCTAGAAAAAATAGATATCTATTCAACTGCCTCAAAAAATCTAGAAAATCGTAAAGTTGCAGAAAGACAAGTTAAAGGATTCGTAGATAAAATCAAACCAATTGTTGATACAATTTCTCATGTAGATTATGTAAATAGCGTGTGTCCTGGAACAGGATTAACTATCGTAAATGAATACTCCAGTGGAACTAAAATGGGTTGTTTTGTTCCTGGTGAAAGAAAAATATCTGCTGAGTATGTTGGAGAACTATGCTCAAAGAAATGGAAGGAAATAGAAAACAGTTCAGCTTCTGTAGACCAATATGCTGCAGATCAACTAATAATTCCTCTCAGCTTAATTGAAGAGAATTCAGTAATTTCAACAAATACAATAACTAATCATACAAGAACAAACATAGAATTAGCTAAAAAATTCACTCAAGCAAATATAAGAATCAACAAAAGACCTAGATGCTATATTATTGAAATCAAGACTAATTAGCAACATAACTGATTTTCAGATTAATACTTTCTTAACGACATATTTATATGAGGTTAGATAAGTCGGAGTACGACATTAGAGAGCAATTCATACAAGAATTTGCTCAAAATGAATAATCTATTCATGATTGTACCTAAACTATAAAAATAAAAGAAGTGATATTATGGGGCATAGAAGGGTAAGTGCTCCCCATCGGTCATCTTTGGGATATCGAAGGGTAAGAGCAAGAAGAATAGTACCTGCACCTCGCGCTTGGCAAAAATACGAGGGTGCTCCGAAGCTATTAGGCTTTCTTGGTATTAAAGCAGGAATGACACACTGCATATATGTTGAAGATCGACCAAGAAGTCATTTGGCAAATCGAGAAGTATCTGTTGCGCTTACTTGTATCGAAACACCGCCAATAGTAGTTTTCGGTCTTCGTGGGTACGCGAAAACACCATATGGTTTAAAAATAGTAGTAGATTTTCTCGCAGAAGAAACAAAGGAAGAGCTAAAAAGAAGAGTAAAACCTCCAAAGAAATACGATTTTGAGAAGAGAAAGAAAAAATTCGAATCCAATCTAGATCAGATTGTTGAACTTCGTGCGGTTATTCACACTCAACCATATTTAACAGGAATGGGTATGAAAACACCACAAATTGCAGAGATTAAAATCGGTTGTAATGATGTAAAGGAAGGATATGAATATGGATTGTCTCTTCTTGGAAAAGAGGTTCTTATTCGCGATGTATTCAAATCAGGTGAATTTGTAGATACTATTGGAGTAACAAAAGGAAAAGGTTTCCAAGGACCTGTTAAAAGGCATGGAGTCAAAATTCTCCAGCATAAATCAAAAGGAACTAAACGTGGTGTTGGATCGATAGGACCTTGGCGTCCTTCTAGAACTATGTGGACTATACCAAGATATGGACAAATGGGTTTCCACATACGAACTGAATATAATAAGAGAATTATGCAAATAGGTTCCGATGGAGCTCAAATAGTTCCAAAGGGTGGCTTTGTAAAATATGGTGTTGTTAAAAACAATTATGTGTTACTCAAAGGTTCTATTCCAGGACCAAAAAAAAGAACTATCATGTTGAGAGAACCTGTAAGAAAAGCACCACAACAAGAGAAGGAACCACAGATACTCTATATCTCAACAAGGAGTCAACAAGGTTAGGTATAAGGTGATAAAATATGAGTATACCTGTATATTCCATAAAGGGAAAGAAAACCAGTGAAAAAGCAGAATTACCAAGAGTATTTGAAACTGCTCTAAGACCAGATCTAGTTAAGAGAGCTGTACTATCGGAACAGAGCAAAAAAAGACAACCAAAGGGTGTAAGTCCGTTAGCAGGAAGACTAGTTGCTGTTGAAAACTGGGGAACTGGTCGAGGTGTTGCTAGAGTACCTAGAATAAAGGGATCAAGAACACATAGTGCTCAAAGAACAGCATTTATTCCTCAAGCAAGAGGAGGACATCGAGCACATCCTCCAAGAGCAGAGAAAAAAATAATTGAAAAAATCAATAAGAAAGAACACTTATTAGCTCTTAAATCTGCTATTGCTTTTACAGCAAACAAAGATTCAGTTAGTCTAAGAGGTCATCGATTTGAGTCTAAAGTTGAATTTCCTATAATTGTTGAATCCAAAGCTGAAAGTTTGGAAAAAACAAGAGAAGTGATTAATTTAATCGAGAATTTGGGCATGTCTCTAGATTTGTTACGAATAAAACTAGGAAAAAAAATACGTTCAGGAAAAGGGAAAGGTAGAGGAAGAAAATATAAGGTCCCAATTGGTCCCTTAATTGTAGTTAGCGACGAAGAATGTTCACTAATGAATGCAGGTCGAAACATTCTTGGAACAAGTGTTGTAAGCGCAAGAAAGTTAACTACAACAATGTTAGCACCTGGTACACATCCGGGAAGACTAACAATCTGGACTGAGAACGCTATAAAAACGTTAACTGAACGATTTGGGTGATAAAAAAATGGATCCGTATAAAATTATACAGAAACCCTTGATTTCGGAAAAAGATTTCGAATTGATAGAATCAGAAAATAAACTAGTCATTCAAGTTGATATCAAGGCTACCAAACACCAAATAAAAATGTCTATAGAAAAACTCTACAATGTTAAAGTTGAGAAAGTCAATACTTTAATTACCCCAAAAGGAACAAAGAAAGCGTATGTCAAGTTAAGTGAATTTGATGATGCATCTGAGATTGCTTCAAGGATGGGATTGTTCTAAAGCAGGTGAAACATATGGGTAAAAAAATACTAGTACAAAGAAGAGGTCGGGGTACTTCCCAATTTCGTGCAGCTTCACATAAGAAGAAAGGGAGTGTCAAATATCGAAAACTTGCAAAAATTGAGTACACAGAAAAAATTACAGGTTTTGTAAAGGATCTTGTACATGACTCTGGAAGGGGTGCTCCTATAGCAGTAGTTCTTTTTGAAGATGGACTTAAGAAAATAGTGTTACCCTCTGAAGGCTTAAGAGTTGGTCAAACAATAGAGTATGGTGCAGAATCATCAATCAATCTTGGTAATACTATACCACTACAATTTATACCTGATGGTTCTCCTGTGTTTAGCATTGAATTGACTCCAGGAGATGGTGGTCGTTTGATAAGATCTAGTGGAGGGTATGCTACAATACTAGGTCGTGATAAAGGAAAAGTAACACTTCAATTACCAAGCGGGGAAATGAAAGAAATCCCTCAAAGATGTCGTGCTACAATTGGTATAGTTGCAGGTGGTGGAAGAACAGAGAAACCATTTGTGAAAGCTGGAAACAAACACCATCTCAAGAAAGCAAAAGGGCATTATTATCCAAAAGTAAGGGGTGTTGCCATGAATCCTGTTTCTCATCCTCATGGTGGTGGTGCACATCAAAGTCCTCCTCGCTCTACAACAGTTTCACGTCATGCACAACCTGGTAGAAAAGTTGGACTAATTGCCGCAAGAAGAAGTGGGAGAAAGAGAGGTAAGAAGTAATTTTTCTCACTTTTTTTATTTTTGAAGAAGAACCTAGTCATTAAAAAGCAAAAGATATAATTTAAATTAGGAGATAAAAATGGAGAAAAACAAATCCAATAAAAACGTTGAGTTTATTTTAGATGAAACTCAAGATTTTAACGGTTGTACCTTACTGAATGGATGGCACGGGATAGGAGAGTGCGGCTTCATTTCAATGAGTCATATAGTAGACAATTTAAAGGCTGAAAGAATAGGTTTTATCATCACAGAAAATATGCCACAATTCATAACAATAAAGAATGAGAAAATCACTTTTCCTTTCGAAATATATAGAAAGGATAATGTTGTAGTTATTCTCCCAATTTTTGAACCAATCAAGTCAGAACATTTGAAGTTTACAAAAACAATAGTTGAATGGTCTATACAAGAAGGTTTCAAACAAGCAATCCTTGTTGGGGGATTAGATAAAAGACTACAAGATGATAATAATTTGAAAGCTATTTATACAAAAGCTTTCTTGAAGGAATATCCAGAAACAAAAATACCAATACTAGATGAAGGATTATATGTTACAGGACCTTTAGCTTATATGTTGATGTTTTATGAACTGAAAAACTTTCCTGCTATCTCTCTTCTTCCATATGCTGAAAGGTCAAGACCAGACCCTGTTGCTGCAAGCAATGCAGTTGAACAGATAAATAGGATCTTGAACATTGAAGTCAATGTAAAAGAACTACTGGAAGAAGCAGAAAGAATAGAAAAGGAAATCGAATCACTGATAAGAGCGAGTAGACCTCAATCAGATAAAGATAAACAATCAGACAGAGGAATGTTTGTCTAAGAAAATTCGGTTATAGGATTGTGAAATGATGATTTTTTAAGTATCATCATTTTTAATTTTCTTCGAATTTTAGCATCAAAAATTATATTCATATTCTTCTTCTATCTCTTCTTGAGGAAGAAATTCATCAGAAATTCGAACTTTAAAGAATTCCTTGAATTTTTCTTTATTCTTGATTATTTGTCTTACTTGCTTTTTAAGTTCAGTTCTGAAATCTAGCAAACTGTCCTCATTTTTTAGTGATATATCATATTGTGTGCTAAATGTTTCTTTAGCTTCTAGTATTTGCTCTTTAGAAAGGATGTCTACCTTGTTAAGAATCTTTATTGTTTGGATATCAGAAAATTCTTTTGATATGTCTTCAAGTAAATTCATTTGTTCTCTTGGTGTAATAGCTGCATTTTTTGATACATCATACATATAAACAATTATATCTGCAATATGACGAATGGAAGCAATACTTTGGCGCTCAATGAGATTTCTTTCTTTAAAGGGTCTGTCTAACAAACCTGGTGTATCTACAATCTGTGTTTTAATGAAATCAACATCCATATGACCGAAAATGATTTGTTTAGTAGTAAAAGGATATTCTCCAATTTCTGGTGTTCCTGTCGATATAGCTTTAACTAGTGATGATTTTCCAACATTTGGTGCTCCTGCTATAACAATTGTCGGATAGGTTACATTGAAATCAGGAACGGATTTCAGTTTTTTTACTGTCTTAATCAAAAATCTGATATCCCCACTGACTTTTTTCACTAGAGAAACAAATCGTCCTTCTGCTTCTTTTCTTATCTGAGCCATCTCCAAAGGATGTTCTGTTTGATTTAGCTTAAAGAATTGTTCTCTTTCGATTTCCTTTATCTGTTGTGTTATACCATTAATTCTTCCTAGTATTTTCTTGATTCTGTCAATATTTCCAATTAAATCACATATTTCGTAATAGAAAGGATGAATTTCATTTATCCAAGGAAATTGATCCACAATATTATCTAACTTTTCAACCATAGTATCTGAAAGAACTGAAATCCTTTCTCTCTCTGCTGCAGCTATCTTCTCTTCTCTTGTATGTCTTTTTTTTATTTTTGCTTGTGCTCTTTTTGACCGTTGAAATGCATAAGAGATTATTTCTGCAGTAGGTGTGATGTATTTTATCCTTCGGAAAGGATTCCTAGATTGAGAAAGGTTATTCACACAGAATCGTCCTCATTTTCAATAATACTTAAATCTATTTCATGGTCAAAGTACTTTTGTATGTTTTTAATTACGTCTTTCTTTCTCTTTCTGAACTGTTCTAAGTAGTTTTGAACCATTTCCAAAAGCATTGGTTTACATTCAATTCCACAGATGAGATCACCATTTTTGCATCTGCTCTCAATCTTCTCCAATTCAGAATCATCTTCAACAAAGATTTTTTCATACCAATCAAAAACACTACATATGTAGGGATTAGCACCCAATTCTCTTTGCTCTTTAATAGTCGCTCTACCACCAGTATAAGCATTCATAATCTTCTTTTTTACTATTTCAGGACTATCACTTAGAAAAACACAAGTTTCGGGTGCTGAGGAAGACATTGGTCCTCCTGTTAGACCTTTAAGGTATCTAATGTATAAGGAGGCAGGTAATGTGATTTTTCTCTTCCTTGCAATATCTCTTGTTAATCTTACATATACATCTTGATCTAGTGCTACAGGTACAACTACTGGAAGATTGTAATCTGTAGTCGGATGAAGAATGTGTGCTGCTTGAATACAGGTATAATAAACCGATCCTGCATTTTCATCTCCTTTAAAGCCTAGTGCAGCTCTTATGGAATTATAGGTTTGATTTATGGAAAATGTTAATGCTAGATAATGAATTCTCGGGGTTATACTGGAAATGTAAGCATGAACATTTTCTGGTTGAAAGCCTAATGAAAAGATATCTATAGCATTTTCTATCGATAGTTTATATATCTCTTCCAGATTATTAACTTTACGAAAAACATATTTCTCGTCATCAGATAAGGGAAGGAAAAATTTACAGTTATATTTATCTTGAAGATACTTAATCAAACTAAACAAGATTAGGTGACCAAAATGCAAATCATTTGATGGACCTCTACCACTTATAATGGCAAACTCTTTATTTTTATCTATTTCATCTAGTATTTTATCAAAATCTCTATGTGCTAGAACCACTCCTCTTCGGAAAAAATGATGTTCTTTTCCAATCCTTGGAAGAATCTTATCTATAGAAGAGATTCCAAATTCCTCTAGAAAATTATCATAATCAACCCTTTTCTCAATATCATGAATTTCTGTATTGTCATTCATTGGATGCACCTCTTAAGAAAGAAGCAAATATTATCTGATAGCATAATTGTGGACTGTTCCCTAGTTTATATTTATTGGGGAAAAAAATATCTAAAGTTTTCGCCAGTCCAAGTTACCACTCTCATCGTTTTTTTGGAAAAAAGCCTTTATAAGAATATCGCCCATTAACTTTATAGTAATGAAAATTTGGACAGAAGCGTATCTTGATGTTATTTCAGAAGATCTCGAACCCATATTGAAACGAACTAAAGGTGTATTAGTTGGTTTTAACGTGAACATCGATAAAATAATAGAAATAACTCCTGAAGTGATAAATACTGTAATTTCAAAACAGAAATATCAAATAAATTTACAAGAAAAAAGAGCTTCTAAAATCGTAAGGAGTATTGAAGATTTCTTTTATTTCTTATTTCAATCATTAAAGGAAGGTAGAGCAGATGAATACTTAATTGTCTCAAATCAAATTAGTATGTGGATTGAGCGAAATTTCTCAGTAAAAGATGTCAAAATTGGAGGACAAGCTGGAATTATTGCAAATCTTCTAAAAAAGATAAATGTAAACCAAATATTACTTAGCTTGCCAATTTTCAATAAAGAACTGATGAAACTGCTAGATTCTTCTATCTTGGTAGTCTCAGAGACCGGTGAAAGATTGTCTCTTGAGGAAGTTAGAAATATCGATGAACATGAGTCAAATCCTATCATACACTATGTTTTTGAGTTTACAGAAGGAAGATATTCATTTGGAGACAAAATTGTAGAATGCAAAAGATCTAACCGGTTTATTATATCCTTTGATTTGGTAAATTCGATTCTTAAAATCCGAGACAGTTTTTACAATTTTAGTATAGATAATATCCGTAATTTTTCATTAGCTATAGTGTCTGGATTTCATCTAGTTCATCCAGAAGTACATTCACAAAAAACAATAGATATGATTATCAAACCTGCTAGAGATTTATTTCAAAAATGGAAGAAATTAAATCCTGACATAACAATACATTTTGAAATCGCAGCAACAAACGATAAGGATTTGAGAAAAAAAATAATTGATACTATTCTTCCATTTGTAGATTCTATTGGACTAAATGAACAGGAACTATTGGATTTCATCGAAATTATTGATCCAACAACCTATCTCCTACTAAAGGGAAATTTGTCATCAGTAAATTTGTTCAAAGGAATTCGGAAGATTTCATCGAAATTTCCTCATCTTCGAATTCACTTACATTATTTAGGATATTATCTTACTCTTTCTCCACCAATTTCAAAGGAACTAGTGAGTAGAAGAAAAAAATCGTTGCTACTTGCGTCACTTTTCGCAGCAGAAACAGCCGATAAGAAAGTGATAACATCAAAAGAGGATATCTTAAATGTACAAATTCTTGTTTCAAGCAAAGGTATGAATGAACTTCACAAATTAGAAGCTTACCTGAATGAAGAATATAATAAGATTAGTATTTTTGCTGAAGAAGGATGGTTTACCACACCTTCCTTTACGTTAGTTAGTATTCCAACTATCATGGTTAACTCACCAAAACAACTAGTAGGGCTAGGAGATACCATATCTTCAATATCAGTATTATTTGATAATATTTAATATTTGTAGAACGAATTATTTTCTATTGTACTTTTGGAATTCTCTGTGTTTAAATAATATTTTTTAGTAAAATCATTGTATTTCCTTGCTTTGCATGCAAGTTAAGGAGAAATATAGTTAAGTGATGGCATTTTCAATGACAATCAGAAATCTATCAATAAAAGGAGAGAACCTTCTAGAATGGAAACAACTAGGAGAAAGAATAGAAATAAATGTTTTTGAAATGCTTAAATTTGAAGAAAATAAGAAATTATCTAATTTGATTAATGAGCTTTATTCGAAGAATGTTATGTTCTCATTCAGAATTCAGAGGGATAAAAAATATTTGATATTGTATAATTTCTACCCAGAGAAATCAAATTCTAAGAAAAAAAAGAATCTAGTAAGTCACTTATTTTCTACATATTCGCTTAAAATTCCTACAAATGTAGAGTCTCTATTTATTCCATCAATCAAAAAAATTGAGCAAGAAAACAGCATGTTGAAATTCACATTTGAAGATAGCTCCAAGATCTATTTCTTAGCTTTCCAACTTAGTTCTATTGATTCCACTGGAATTTCATTTAGAAGATTATTCACAAAATACATAAGAAGCCTGATACAAGCAGAAATATTTGAGGTTATAATTTCACACATACCTTCCGTAAAGAACAAGAACCTCTCTTCTAAGTGGGGAATGATGTTTATTGCTCAGTGCAATAATAAAGAATCGATACAAAAGAAGTATCAAAACTTCATAAGGTTCCTCAAAGCTAGTTCGGTCAAATTAAATTGCAAACTTATTTCAGTTTCAAAAAAAGCTGCAACAAAACATAAATCTAATGTCCGTCTTTTAGTCCCTTGGATTAAACAATCTGGTTCTTTTTTTGAATCAATTGATATACCTGCTTTAGTGAGAATCTGGGAAGAGAAAAAAGATGATAAACTTACAGAAACCATAGTAGAAGAATGTCTAAAGGCACCTGAAAGCAGAATATCCACAAGTGAATTTCAAAAAAAGTCTATAAGTAAACCATTTCAATCAATAAAATCATATTCTTCAGCAAAAGTAAATCAGATGAAAACGAAAGAACAAGTCGTTGAAGTTACTAGTAATAATTTCAATTCAAAAATCCCAGATGTATATAATACAGGTAAACTAGAAGATCTAGCTATTCCTGCTCCAAGAACGATGAATACGGTATTTGATGCTGAATATTTGAAGGTTAGAATAAGTAGAATATTTAAGGAATTTGAATTTAAAGAAACTGTAATTTTTGAAGATATTTTTGATTTAGTGTTAAGAAGAGGATCTTTCTACATCTTTGTCAAGATTTTCAAAGACATATTGAACCAGTCACATGCAAATAAGATTGTTGAATCTCTTAGTTCAATAGCAGGTTTAAGAAATGAATTTCTGTGTATAGTTGTTACTGATATAATAGAAGAGGGATCAACGAGGACATTAAATGAATTCAACATTTTACATTTAACCTTAAGTGATGTCTTACTAGATGAATCAATAAAAACTAAAATATACAATACAATTCTTGCATAGAAGAAAAAAGATGTTGTATATGTAGTAAAATCCTTAGTTATTAATTATATTTGCTTGATAATATTCAGTTTTTAGATTAGATATAGTAATTATCTAGAAAATTCACTATAAAGTTTCCGTATTACAGATACTTTAGAATGATGAGAAAATCATTTCATTATGGGGGAAAAAGAACACAAGATTCATTCATACATTGCAGGAATGGTAACAAGATTTTTACCAAAAAACGAAGAAATAATTCACAGTGGTCTCTTTTTAGCACTATCAAAAGAAGAGAATCTTAGGATTCCAGATTGGTATTTCAATGGCTATTCGGTAATATCGGAAACAGTATCAAGTCATTTACAGATTTTATGCAAAAGTAGGTTTCTTACATTTACTAATGAGGGATTGTATTCAGTTGCACAGAATCAAAGTGAAATCTCAACAGAAGAACTAGAACAAGCTAAATCAGATTTAGAACAGATTCTTCTTGATTGCACATCCGGTTTACAAGTAGTTAAGAAAGCTAAGAAAAGATTTCATCTAAACAATGTAGGTGCAATAAGTTAAGGAATTAATAAGATGTCACTGAAACATCGGGTTCCTTACTATCAACTTTAGGCCTAATTTTATTCCAGATATTAGTTATGGTCTTCGATTCATCTGGGTGGGCATAAACTCTTACAAGAGTAAACAGTGAACGATATGCTCGTGGTCCAGAAAATGTTGTTATATAGGTAGTAGTATTAAGCGCTTCATTTAAAGTAAAAGAATTACTTCCTGGACGAATGCGATCATAAGGATCATATATGTATATGTTTGATGCTTGAAATTCTTGTTCATTGATTGTTGACAATCTATATGTTGAATCGATTTTCATTTTGTTTCCTAAAACTATATCATTTTCTTCACAGTATTGATTTACCTTTTTGATAAATGATTCCTCAGCAGTTAGTTTACAAAGCCCTTCTACAGTTATTCCAAGATTTTCAGCTGTTGATTCATCGATTATTCTTTCCCAAACTGATTTATAGAGACGACGATCAAAAAGATCTTTCACAAGAGCTTTTGCTTTAGTAAGCTCCTCCGATTCCTTTGAATATATCTCTCCAACCAATGTATACTCGTTCAAATAGATATATTCTGAAAGATCATTGGTTCTCTCTATAAGGTTAAGTGGCTCGCAAGCTTCTTTCAGCATTTCATGAATTGTGATATCAGCAGCACGAGCAGTTTTATGGAAATAAACATTTTTGTACTCAAAAAACCGACCTATGAGAGAGGAATAAATGTCATCTAGACATTTCCAATTGTAGTGTATTGCCTCCTTATCAAGATGTTTATGGATAGCTGTGTTATTAATGATACGATTAACTGCAATAATACCAAAATGAAGAGTACCTGCAAAAAAGGAATCTCTTAGCATGAAATCTAGTCTATCAGCACCCAAAGCTCCTTGAACTAAGGGATGAATTATATAATTTTCACCATTCCAGATTTTCATTAGATTTTCTGGATTTGTGAACTCTTCAATTATGGGTTTGAGATATTCAGAATTAACCATTTTATCACGATGAACATCATGACCATGCGGTGCATCAGGATATACGCGTTTAAACACTACATCATCATATGTATGACTAAACGGACCATGCCCTATATCATGTAAAAGAGCAGCAATACGAGCTAACTGTACTTTTTCAATTACATCTTCGTCTTCTCTATAAACTTCTTCTGTATATCTACCAGCTAGATGCATTGTACCTACGCAATGTGTGAATCTCGAATGTATAGCTGAAGGATAAACCTGTCTAACTCCTGAGAGTTGGCTGATCCATCTAAGTCTTTGGAATATTGGTGTATCAATAATCTTATTCTCAATGCCTGTCATACGTACTTCATCATATATAGGATCTCTTATTGTCCTAACGAAGTTTAGAACGTCTCTCATAGCGATTCCTCTATATTATCTATTGTTTATTTAATATTACAACCTTTTAATCTTTTTGCTCTAATCTAAAATTTCGACAAAAAAGGTTTTACGGGTTCTAAATAAGATTTTCTTCCCCTGAAAGTCATAGTTGAAGTCATTTTATTGAATAAACTCTAAAGTTGGTGGACCGACCGGGATTTGAACCCGGGGCTACTTCGTTGCGAACGAAGCGATCTACCAGGCTGATCTATCGGCCCAAAACAATATTAAAATTCCACAATAGATATTTTAGACTTTAGATTAGAATGTTTACAATAAAGTGGAAAAGAGTGAAAAAAGGATAACAATCTACATTAAGATGATCACTTAACTCGCATAATCTTTCTTTTTCCAATAGCGTTCCAGTATTCGATTTCAACGCCTTCTTGAATCAGACTTCTCAATTCTTCTTCTGCTGGAAGAGCAGCTTCAAAAGTAGCATAAGTTTCAAGGTCCATTATTTGCACACTATCTCCTCCCAATGAAATAACTTGAGCATTTCTTTTATCAATTACTGGGGATTGAAGTTTTGTATCTCCTGGAATAGATATTTCAGTTTTGCTTCCAGTGAAAATATTCTCTATTTTCATTCTGCACTTAGCGTGACCATGTTTTCCAGTTTTTGATTTTTCTATGCTGCGAACCAGATAAACTTCATTATTGTGAATTATATAATAACCCTCTTTAACTTGACCAGCTTTAACAGGCTTAATATCTTGTTCTGACATTTGTTTTCTCCTCTGATATAGTACGTTCAAGATTCTTATAATTGCATTTAAATTGTGTAATTAAAGGGTTTTGGTTTTATCTCAAGAACACATTAATCATAATTAAAAATGAAAAAAACCAACTGAAAATAGATGTATGATAAAAAATCTTTTTAGTCTATCTTTGAGGTTTTGCTTTTCGTCCAATGACAATTTGATTAAGCGCAACACCATTAACATGGGTAACTTGCCATTTAACGCCAGGAATATCTCCCATTGCTCCCTTTTGAGCTCCTCCAATACTACAAACTAATACTTCGTCATGTTCATCGATATAAAGAAGACCACCATCGTGAGGAACGAATGCACCTACTTGCTTAGCATTCTTTGTTAATCTAACTCTTACACATTTCCTCATTGCAGAGTTAGGTTGTTTACTTTCTACACCATATTTCTCAATAACAATTCCTCTTGCAGCAGGAGCCCCCTCTAGTGGATCTGTTTTCTTATCTAATCTAAGCATCCTCCTTTTGTAATGGATGTCTTTCCAGCGGAAATGCTTTCTTTTATTCTTCAATTTTCTAGCTGCAAATTCCCCTTTGGGGCTTTTTGAACCTGTCATAGTTAACCACACATAAATTTAAGCTAGGAGCTTACTTTTATTTCTTTCAAGTTTTCGCACTTGATTTTTATTAAAAAACTTTTGATTAAATACACTTAGTGATTTCAAATCATTTTAAATACAAAAAAACAAAAAAAGTGGATTAGAGTGAGAAAAGAAGATAGAACTCACTTTTTCTTTTTGTCACTATATTCACGATAATTGGAACTCATGGTAAGATCTACAATTCCTGTACCTAGAGCAATAGTTTGTCCAACAATTACATTTTCAGTAATACCCTCTAGTGGGTCATATTCACCACGTATAGCTGCATCTAGAAGATGTTTAACCGTTACTTCAAAAGCCGCTCTTGCAAAAACTGAGCTTTTCTTACCAGATATACCATGACGACCAATTTGTAGTATTTCTCCAGTATGAGTCATTAAATCTGAAACAAGCATAACATGTCTCTTGTCAACATCTAAACCCTGCTCTCTCATAACAAATACTGATTCTCTAATTAATGCATTTCTTGCAGCTTCAATTCCGAGGGTTTCAGCAATTTGATTTATGTCTGTTGTGTAACATCTAGTAGGATCCACTCCTGGGATTCTTAACAATTCACTGAAATTACTTCCTTCACTTTGCAAGAAATATTTATCGTCCCTATCCTTCCTAACAACAACACGAGTAACATTTTTTATCCCTTTAATAGGAATTTCACGTATTTTTTCTGCGAGTTTAGGAAGATCGCTGAACTTAAGTTCTTTTAAGGGTGTAATAATGATTGCACCTTCATCTTCAGGATCTACTTCTACTTTGCATTCTTTTCTTCTTAACTGAATCTTCTTAACTGTAGTTTGAATTTCTATTCCTTTGTCTGCAAGAAGAACACCATCAAATTTGATTCTAACTGTTCCTTCTGAAAAACTATGAGTAATGCTATGTGCAATTTTATTGACTGTAGTAAGTTCTATTCTACGAGAAACTTTCTTGGCTAGCACTTCATTTTTTTCAGTTAGTTGATCTAAGTAAATAATCATAGTTGGTGTGCTAGGATTCTTTCTTGCATCAAGTATTTCAATTAAACGGGGGAGACCTCTAAGAACAGACATTTCTGCAACTCCTGAATAATGAAATGTTTGGAGTGTCATTTGTGTGCCTGGTTCTCCGATTGATTGAGCGGCAACAGTACCTACTGCACTTCCAGGATCAATTTGAGCAAATTCGTAACTATTGACAATTTCAGTAATAATTTGTTCAAGTTGACTTTTGGTTAGTTTTCTCCCTTTTAGTTCTTTTCGTAATTCTTCAAAAACTGTCTCTGGTACTATCTTTTTCTTATGAAAAGCATCCAAACGGCTTTCTATTTGTTTTGTATTAAGTACTTCTGACACTTTTTATTCCTCCTTACTATCATCAAGATGAGTTTCTAGTATTTTATTAACTATTATAGAAACATTTACCGCTTTACCATGATCGCTTTTAGCCGGATCAACATTATCTTCACCATAAAGGAATTGTACAATTTCTCCTGCAGCATTTCGTACAGTTTTGTCATAGCTCGAGGATATGTCTTGCAAAGCATTAACTAACCTCCTCTGCATGTAACCACTTTGAGAAGTTCGAACAGCAGTATCAACCAATCCCTCTCTACCACCAGCTGCATGCATGAAAAATTCAATTGGATTTAAACCCTTTCTAAAACTGCTGTCTACAAATCCATGAGCTTCAGCTGATAAATCTCCTTGTTTGAAGAAGGGAAGTACTCTGTTTCTGTAACCTCGTTGAATTCTTTGACCACGAACAGCTTGTTGTCCAACACATGAACTCATTTGACCAAGATTTAACATATTACCCCTAGCGCCAGTTCTAGCCATAATCAATGCTTCGTTTTCAGGTTCCAGATATGCTGCTCCAACATCAGAACAGTCAGTTCTAGCTTGTGCCAAAATCTCCATAATTCTTGCCTCTAAAGTTTCTTCTTCTGTACGGCCTGCTTGCCTTTCTAAAGTACCACTCTCATAATGTTCAATGATTTTCTTGACTTCTTTTTTGGCTTTTTCAAGAATCTCATCTATTTTCTTCTCAGCTTCTATTGGTATGTCTATTTCACTAGCTCCCATACTAAAACCACGGAGAGTTATATTAGTGATAAGCATTCGAGTTACATTATCTAAGAAACTTCTTGTAACGTCAGCACCATATTCTTTTAATATTCTATGAAGAACGCTGTCTGGAACTTCAGCTCCGAATGCTTTCTTATCAATAATACCTGAAACTAGTTTTCCGTCCCGAATTAAAATGTAACCTTCAACTGGACATCTAACTCTCTTACATGAATCATGTTTTTCACAAAGATTGTTAAACATTGTAAAGTTAAAACTATCTGGAAGTAAAGCGCTGAATAAGGCTTTGCCACTCCACATAGGAGCGTTTTTTGGTCCCTTTACATCTGATTTCGGTAATTCTTCTAATCCTGCTGCTGTGATTAATTGAGCAGCTTCACTTTTTGTGTAGTTTGCATTTTTGCGAGTAAGGAAGTAAGCACTAGTTATGAAATCTTGTATAGCACCTATGATGGGACCTCCATATCTTGGAGTACTTATTTGTTCTTGCACTCGCATCAATATCCGAGCTTCTGCCTGAGCTTCTTCACTCTGTGGAACATGGAGATTCATTTCATCACCATCAAAATCAGCGTTATATGGTCTGCATACTGGTAATGTTAATCTAAAAGTCTTGTACGGAACTACTTTCACTTCATGTGCCATTATACTCATACGATGCAAACTTGGTTGTCTGTTGAAGAGAACTACATCTCCATTCCTTAAATGTCTTTCAATAATAAAACTTGGTTGAAGCGAATCAGCAACAGCTTGTAGATTACGTGCATAACGTAAATCGACTCTTCGTCCATCAGGTCTTATGATGTAATTAACACCTGGAAAAGATCTTGGACCTTTCATTACGAGTTCCTTCATCTCTTCTATATTCCATTCAGTAACTCTTTCTGGAACTGTTAGTATTTCCGCAATATCCTTCGGTACACCAACCTCATTGATGCTTAACAAAGGATCAGGACTTATTACAGTTCTTGCACTAAAATCAACTCTTTTTCCGCTTAGATTTGCTCTAAAACGTCCTTCCTTTCCCTTCAATCTTTGAGTAAGAGTTCTTAAAGCTCTTCCACTTCGATGTCTTGCTGGTGGAATTCCACTAATTTCGTTATCAAAATATGTACTAACATGATATTGTAATAATTCCCATAAATCCTCAACTATGAGTTGTGGAGCACCTGCTTCACGATTTTCTAGTAAACGTTGATTGATTCTGATAATATCAACAAGTTTGTGTGTAAGATCATCCTCAGATCTTATTCCATTCTCTAGAGTGATGCTTGGACGAACACTTACTGGTGGAACTGGTAAGACCCAAAGTATCACCCACTCAGGTCTTGCATATTTAGAGTTTACACCTAAAATTCTACAATCATCTGTTGTGATTTCTTTGAACCAACTATGAATATCCAAGGGAGAGAGTTTATTTGCATGTTTTTGCCCTGTATCTGTTTCAACTTCTTCAAAAAAAGTAGTGGGTTTTTCCAATCGAATTTTATGTTGTGCTTCACTACAATATGGGCAACTATTCTTCTTAGCTGCTTTTTTCAAGATCTCCTCAATAAGGTCGTAATCAGGAACACCCCATTGGTCTTCATACTCATCCATTTTTGCTGTGACTTCTTTAATTTCTTCAGGATCAAGAACAATGCGATGGCAGGAACGGCAAGTAGCACGCAAAATTTTGTAAATAAGCTTATTATAGCCAACATGAATAACAGGACGGGAAAGTTCGATATGACCAAAATGACCAGGGCAGCTACCAACGCGAGCACCACAGGTTTTACAACGTTGACCAGGATCAATAGTACCAAGAAGACCGTCCATTAAACCAGAGGTAACAGGAGTACCATCGGCATCATAAGTATCAGGAGTGATGATACGCTCAACAGACATTTTTCTGATAGTGTCGGGGTCGAGAAGTCCAAATTGGATGCCCGATATTGTTTTATAACTTTCAGAGCTCATTTTATTTTTTTCCTCAAAAATTCTTTGAATCCCTACTCTACCTTACACTAGTGTAGTAATCTTATCCCTTCTCCCTTTCTAGTTGATAAAAACCTTTTGATTTTTAACACG
>JAGLRO010000063.1 GCA_023136245.1 Candidatus Heimdallarchaeota archaeon | reverse complement strand
TAATTTCTTGCTAGAGGATATTATATGCTGATATAGTTCCCCCAAAGGATCTTGAGTATTCATGAACTCAGGTGTAAGTACTTTGCTTCGCACTAATTCATATTCTTTGACAAATCTGTTTTCTAGTGGATTAGACATGATAAAAGGAAAGAGTTCTACTACTCTTTCTGATTTTTGGAGATATGTAGAATTCTTATCAAACTGTTTATTTTCTTCAAGTATCCCCATTAGTAATAGATGAGACAAAATCTGAAAATTCATTCGAATAAGAGATTGATTCTTGTATCCATTCATTTCATTGATTTTTTCAATCTCTTTGTATAATGAGAAAAGTTTCGTCTCATGAAGCATAACTGCACGCCTTAAGTTATTTTACATTTCATCTATTTAAAAAATGAGTACAAAAATCTTTAGTATTAGAAAGTAATAAGTTAACTATGGTATCCCGTATTATGTTCTCTGGGGATATCGA
This sequence comes from Candidatus Heimdallarchaeota archaeon, assembly GCA_023136245.1. GTDB lineage: Archaea > Asgardarchaeota > Heimdallarchaeia > Heimdallarchaeales > Heimdallarchaeaceae > UBA460. The sequence continues at coordinate 1,951 of JAGLRO010000063.1, read as the reverse complement.
AAGAAAAGCTGAAGAGGATCTTATTAAATTACTAATTTACAAAGAACCTAAACCCCACCAGCTAAACTATTCACCTTATATTCTAAGAAGAGTTAATGAATCTCTCAATGTACAAGGACAAACTATCGGTCTTGGTTTTCTATCTGAAAAGGAGATAATTGATTCTTATTGGTCAAACATTGAACTTCCCCTTCAAAATGATCTCAATATGCGAATCATTTTTGGAACAAATATTGGTTGTTATAATGAAATAGTTTTACTCATCAAGAATAATCAAATTAGAAAAAAGATTAACCTTGAATTAGATGATATTTCCAAACTAAAACCAAAGAATCCTCTTGTATATAGATTCCGAACAACCATTAAAGATAATTATATTGATAATATTTGTGAACAGATTAGAGTTCTAGCAGTAGAAAAAGAACTCAAAATACATACTGATATTTTTTACCTTGAAAAAGAAATTATTGAGGTTGAAAACACTAAATTTCAGTGGATATCGACTGAACAATTGAAATTTAAATGTTATAGATGTAATTTTTGTGAATTTCCTAGCAATTATGCAGTAAACCCAATACCTAATATTTCTCATGAAGGAGGGATGGTCACGTTCAATAACAGGATATGTTTCCCATCCAATCTTCCAACTGTAACTTCTGATGAAATTCAAAAAATATCCTTAAGAACTGGGGAATCTCTGAATGAATTTTGTAGACCTATTTTTGGGTTAATAGAAAAGGATGGGCAGTGCTTTGATATTACTTTTGGTTTGAACCAAAATAACGGTATATGTGTTTTCCAAGATGTTGAAAAAAGAGAATGCAGAATCAGAGATATATCTCCTTTAAATTGCAAATCATATCCCTTTCTAATTAATTGTGTAAAAGATAATTTCATTGAAATGGATGTAGATTTTTCATGTCCAGGAGTAGGAACAGGAAAAGCAATTGACAAGAAAAAATTATCAAAAGAATATTCGTTAAGATTAAAGAAATCAACAAAAAAAGATATCTACAAATTGGAAGATTTAAAAGAAATCTGGTCTGAAATCATCCCTTATGTTGACAAAGAGAGAATCAATGAAGATGAGATTGAATATGCTCAGAAAGTCTTCTTGAAAGACTAAAATCATGCATATCTAATCTTTAATCTGCTATATTGTATGTTGCAGCTAGTACAAAGATTAGAAGGTTTTTGAATTAATGTCTCAAATGAATCAGCAGAACTCATGAGACACTCGTTTTTGCATTCTTTAAGACCTAGAACAAGTCCTACTTGAAAAGCTGCTTCTTTTGCAGCAAGAGTTCTCGTTGACATTTTTGAGATAGAATATACAGTTCCTTTGATAGGTTCTGCATATCCAAATACTTTAACATTATCAACTACCAGAGGAGGTTCAATTATCCAAAGGAAGAAAGTGATTCCATCACCTATTGCATCGTTGAGTAAAGATTTAGCTTCATATGCTCTAGCAGATTCATTCCATGCATTCTTTCCTGGCAAACGTACCCCAACCATTCGGAACTGTAATCCATATAGATCCTGAAGCATTTTCTGAACATGTTCAGATATCTCATCAGGTACATTTTCTCCATAAAAAATCTTGAAATCTCTGGGCACGTGAATCTAAATAAATATAGTCAAACAATACAAATAAACATTATGATAACCTCAATACTCCTGTTTAGATCTTTAATAAAGAGGTATAGGAAATCGTGTAGGATATTACTGAGCGGTTATTTTTTTTCATAAACGGAATGTGAAAAAATCTTCTCACTTTTACCTAGTTTCAGATAAATCTCAATTGTGTTTTTAGAACCGACCTGTGTTATTTCTCTGATAATAATACTCTTTGGGGGGAGATTATACCCTTGTTCAAAAAAGCTCTTTATAGACACAAATTTTTTATCAAATATCAAATCAAGAGAACCTATTTCTACATATCCGTCTT
>JAGLRO010000062.1 GCA_023136245.1 Candidatus Heimdallarchaeota archaeon | reverse complement strand
GTAGCACAAGGTCTTAGAAAAGTCATAATTTTCTTTTCACCGATGTTTAATGAAATACCAATTTCAATTGTAATTGTTGAAGTTAGAAAAACTTTAACGAGGTGTTAAAATGAAAAAAAAACATACAAAAAGAACAATCTTATACGGTTCTATATTTTTCCTTTTACTTGTAATTCCTACAATTTCCTTTACTCAAGTATCAGCTATAGAGCCTACAGAACTATTTGATTCCACATTCGACACACAAATCGAAGCTTTAATGGATCTAGCAAAAGCACCTTCAACAGCTTTCAGTGTTGTTAAAGGTAATGAGATTTTTTATTCTAAAGGATACGGAGAACAATCAGGAACCGATATCGTATATTACACTATGCAATTAACATATCCATTAACTACTACAGCAATTCTTCAATTACAAGAAGATACTCTTCTAGATATAGATGATCCAATTAATGATTATCTTCCATATACAATTCGTAATCCCTATTATCCTAGTGTAAATATCACAATAAAAGACCTACTTGCTGAGCAAGCAGCACTAGCTGGGAACTCTGATAATATTACAGCTCTTATTAATAACCAAGATTTGGTTTTCCCAGATTTTATTTACGATCTTTTTAATGAAGGTGGTTCATATTATTCAACCGATAATTGGCTAAATCTTGAACCTGGAACAGTCTATAAGAATGCTTGGTTAGGTTTCGAAATAGCAGCGTATATAATTGAATTGGTGTCGGGAAAAACCTATGAACAATATTTGCAAGAGAATATTTTTACACCATTAGGGATGACTGATAGCTATCTTAATCAATCTGATGTTCCTTCAAATCAGTTAGTTAAAAGATACATCTGGAACTCCACATCAGGAGTAAATGAAGAACATCCACCATTTAATGCAACTGGTGTAGGTTCTGCAGGAGTATTATCAACTGTTGATGATTTGGCAAAATTCCTAGCTGTTCTTATGAACAATGGTATACATAATAACGTAAGGATTTTGGAAGAAACATCTGTTCAATTAATGCATACAGAAACTGATAATAACTATGGTTTAGGATGGTTTACTGGAATTTATGCAGAGTATAAAGGCCTAAATGCTGGTCCTTGGCTAGGATATGCAACTATGGTCTATACTGGAGATGTAGGTGTTGTTCTCTTCACAAACCAAGGATTGTTTGATGAAGGTTATGCAGGAAAACATCAAGATTTATTGGATTACGTTCTACTTAAAGCAGAAGAATTATTACCAGATCCAACTGAAACTAGTTTTGGATTTCTAGCTCTTCCAATAGTACTTGCTGTTCTTGGAACAATAATGGTGGCAATACGAAGAAGAAAATAAATAGAATGTATTTTTCTTTTTTTCACTTTTTTTTTTCTTGAATTCTCGTTTGTTATCTCAAATATTGAATTCAGCATATTGAACTTTGAGTATTCTAAAATCTTTGGAATGACTACTCAGGAGTAGGTAACTATTCAATTGATGGTCCAGTTAATGCTACTGATCCCTATCCTCTCAGCTCCCCTCCAAATCTGGTTACTTTTAAGTATTCGCTTGAAATATTGTTAGAATCAATTCGTTTTTTTCTACTTATTTTATGAAAATATCAAGTAATTATCATTTTTTGTAATTAATAATGGGCAAATTTTTATAAAACTAACTTTTTCTCTTGATATACATCTCATCTATTTCATCTATAAGGTGTTTAACATTAGCGATTATCATGTTGGTATCAATATAGGTTCAGTTTCCGTTAATCTAGTTTATGTTAATGATGAAGGAAATCACACTATAATCAAGAAACAACATTTAGGTAATCCTCAAGAGATTCTTGATAGTATCATAAAAGACAATTTGAAGGGGAAAGTATGTAATTACGGTGTTTCAGGTTCTTTTGGTGATATTTCTGAAATTGTTGCAGTCGAAAGAGGAATAACTTCGCTCGATGAGAAATTCGATGTCATTCTTTCTCTAGGTGGAGAAGCTATTGTCCTGTATGTTTTGGATGAGCAAGGTTACATAGTAAATGTCCTTTCACACGATAAATGTGCTGCTGGGAGTGGTGAATTTTTCATTCAACAGATTGAAAGGTTAGGTGTATCTCTACCCGAAGCTATTTCTCTAGCTCAAAAAGGAACAAAAACTGATCTTGCATATCGTTGTTCTGTTCATTGTAAATCTGATATCACTCATAAACTCAATCGAGGAGAATCTTCAATTGAAGATCTTTTAGCTTCTGTTCTTGCAAGCATGGTTAATAAAGTGAAAGGTTTAATCTTTCAATCTCGAGTAGATGTTAAACGTATGCTTGTTATTGGAGGAGTATCTCTTAATGATGCTTTCATAAAAATCCTAAAAGAGGAAATAGATGATATTGAAGTAATTATAAAGGATGTTAGTTCTGTTTTCGAAGCTTTTGGAACAGCTCTTTTAGTAAAAGATTCACCTGATCATCAGGAAATAGAATTAAAGACAAGCAAAAGTTTCTCTGGTCTTCCCTCCTTAAAGCAATTTAGTGACCAAATTACAATTATTGAATCAACTGAATATAAGAAAGATTTTGATAAGAAAACCAATTTTATTTTGGGTGTAGATGTTGGGTCGACCACTACAAAAGCTGTTTTAGTTGATCCATCTGATATGTCTGTTTTAGCTTCACATTATGGTAGGACTAGTGGAAATCCTGTCGAAGCTACTAGAAAATGTATTCGAGAAATCATTAAGAAAATAGGTAATCTAAAAGTCAATCTAGTAGGTGTAACTGGATCAGGGAGAAGTATTTCTGGTGCATATTTAGGAACTCCTGCAGTATATAATGAAATCTCTGCTCACTCTGAGGGAGCAGTGTATTATGATAAAGAAGTTGATACAATTTTCGAAATAGGAGGACAGGATTCAAAGTATATGTTTCTTCAAAATGGTGTTCCTGTTGATTATGCTATGAATGCAACTTGTTCAGCAGGTACTGGATCTTTCCTTGAAGAGAGCTCTAAGGGAGACTTGGGAATTGATGTTTTCAATATCTCCAATACTGCAATGGAAGCTGTAGAACCTGTCAGGTTCAAAGCAGATTGTGCTGCATTCATCAATACAGATATACGAACTGCACTTCAGGAGGGATATCAAAAAGATGATATTGTTGGTGGGTTAGTTTACTCAATTGCTGATAACTATCTGAATAAAGTCAAAAGCTCAAGACCTGTTGGAAAGAAGATCTTTTTCCAAGGTGGTGTTGCTAAGAATAATTCTGTTGGTTATGCTTTTGCTCAAGCAACAGGCAAACACATAATCATCCCTCCTGATCCAGAATTAATTGGAGCTTTTGGTATTGCCTTAATTGCAAAAACGAAATATGAACAACACGAAATAGATGGAATGTCTAAGAATACATCTCTTGAAGATCTTATCAAAGAAGAACTGAAACATCTTGGAAGTTTTACTTGTAAAGCTTGTGAAAATTTCTGTAGAATTGAAAGATATGAAGTTGGAGGTAGAAAATTTCCGTTTGGAGGAAGTTGTACAAGATACGAGCATCAGTGGAAGAGATCGGAAAAGATAGAAGAAAGAGAGAATCTTATTGATATTAGAAACGATCTGATGTTTGCGAATGAAAAGAAAGAACTGAAGAAAACAGAAGTGAAAGGACAAATAGGTATTCCTAGAGCTTTGCTAACACACAGTTTATACCCACTTTTCTCCACATTTTTCCATGAGTTAGGTTATGAAGTAGTTCTTTCTGATATTGACGAGGATAAGGAATTAATGACTAATGCTCCGTTCTGTTATCCTGTACAAATAATGCATGGAGCTGTTTTGGATTTAATCAAAAAGGATATAGAATTAGTTTTTCTACCTCATGTTGTTACTTTGACGAAAGGAGAAAAATGGTTGGATTCAACCTTTTGTCCAATCACTCAAGCAAGTCCTTATTTTGCTGCAACAGCTTTTAAGGAACCAACTTTCTTAAGTCCGGTTCTTGATTATGTTGATGGTTTTGAAGCTGATAAAGGATTAATTGAGATGGCAGTAAAAGATCTTCAACAATCCAAGAAATTAGCAAAAACTGCTTATGAGAAAGCTGTATCAGTTCAAATGGAAGTTGAAAAAGAATTTCTACGATTAGGGAAAGAAGCGATTGATAAATTAAAAGGAACAGATGACATAGGTATTCTATTGGTTGGTAGAAGTTATAATGCATTTCCACCTGAAACATCTCTTCTAATTCCAAAGAAATTAGCTAGTATGGGTATTTCAGTTATTCCTTTTGATTTCTTAGA
>JAGLRO010000061.1 GCA_023136245.1 Candidatus Heimdallarchaeota archaeon | reverse complement strand
TATTGCACACTGATAAATACCTTCAACTAAATCTCTAACATCAATAAAACTAAGTGGGCGATATGGACCAAGAATTTTTAGCTTTATTCCTAGTTTCAACGTTTTGTAAAGATCTAGATTGATCCTATTACCAGGACCTAAAACGGAACATGGTCGTACAATTGATATTGGTAAATCATCTTTGAATGTACTAGTCAAACATTCCATCTTATATTTAGAAATTCCATAATAATCTCGTTCAAGAGGTTTAGCTTTATCATCTTCCTTCAAAGGATTTTCATCGGTTCCTGAACCAGCAGCTGCAGTAGAAGAACAGATAATTAGACGTTCTATATCAGGATTAAAATCAAGACATGCTTCAAGGACATTCTGTGTACCTTGAACATTTAGTTTATCATAATCTTCTTGAGTATAGCCTTGTAACACTCCTGCTAAATGAAAAACAAAATGCATTTCTTTAATATGATTTGTTATGGATTCTTTGTCAAGAATGTCGCCTTCAATAATTTTCACATTTTTCAAAGAAGGATGTAGTATCTCAAGTAGCTTGCAGTCAGTACCTTTGAGAATAAATGCAGTAGTATCTATTCCTTGATCAACTAAGAGCTTTACCAGATGACTACCTACAAATCCATTTGCTCCAGTAACGAAAGCGTTCTTATTCTTCATTCATTATTCGTAAACATAAAATGGTTATAAATTATAAATATACGTAAACGTATTTTTTTGAAACACAATTCTTTCCATCGGAAATAAAGGTAGCATCTTCTTGTATAGAACCCTATATGAAAAGAGAGCATCTAAAAAGGTAGGTCAATGTTCTATGTAAGGCAAAAGTTCTGAGAGTAAACTTATAATGAAAGGGACAAACTATTCAATTTTGTACTTACTTAATGGATAAGATATACCTGTTAAAGTCATGAATTATGATTGTTTATTGTCTTTGAGATATAGTGATGAAGAGCAAGAAATCAATTGATAAGGATATAATTTCATCGAATATTAATTAGATAAAAGAGCTAGTCATACTCTGACTCATATTAAGGAAGGTGAGAAACATGAACAAAGTTTAAACTAGCTCTAAATATACTATAACCTCTTTATATTTAAATTTTATAACTAAACTATAAGTTCGCAATCTTCTTCTTTCTATATAATATACAGGAAACAAACAAAGGGATGATTCCAAAGAAGAGATAATTCGAAAAGCTTGATTCAACAGTCGGTTGTAGTAATACTGTAAAATCATAGATTATATCATCTAAGCTAAGGCTTGTTTTGTTTAGAACAGTAAATATTGAAGATCCATTGTTAAACAAAGGAGCTTCACAGTGATACAAGGTTAAATCTTGTACAAACAACTCTTCATGGTGTTCATGCCCGAAGAGCATAACTTCTATTTTGTTCCTACTTCGCAAATTAGAAGCTTGATTTTTGTAATCAGAGTGATAAAATAGAACACTGGGAAATTCGTTGCGATCTCCTGCATCTAGAACTCCATCAACAAATGCAAAAGCACTATCACTTATACCCTCATTTGTTGCACTATATCCAATAAAACTCCAATTTGCATAAAAGAAATAAACTATGGGATATATTGAGCTTCCTAAGTATCTCTTCCATACTTCTTCAGGATTATCTGATAGAACTGATGTTTCATCTAAATCATGATTTCCTCCAATAATAAAAACTGGCATTTCAAGTAAATCAAGAGCCCATAAACCAAGTCTTAATTGAATCTCAGCTGCTAAGGGTTTATCATCAACTGGATTTACAAACTCCCAAGCTGGACCTTCTATTAAATCTCCAGTAAATATTGCAAAATCGGCTCCTGAATCTCTTATTTCAGCTATGTTTCGTAAGTTGATATCCGTTGTATTAATATCAGTATATGAAGGGAAGTGGCAATCAGAGATGTGAACAAACTTGAAAGGATATTCTTTTTTCTCTACAATTTTAACACAATGAGTCTGATAGTCAGTAACACTTGTAGAGTTTAATTGAAGATCATACAACCCTTCAGCATATACCGCTGGTTTTACTCTGAAAGATACGGGTGCGATACCAATATAGGAATCTAAAATTTCAAGCTCTATTATATTTTCTTCATTAACTAGATATATATTCAAAATTGGTGGTATGGAAGAAATATTATGAGTGATAGTGAAATTCTCACCATATTCAATTATAATAGGATTACCTTTATGAGGTTCAAGAATCACATCTAGAGGTCTTGCAACTAAATCATATCGTGGATGCTTTGTTTCATTAAAATACTCAATTGGTGAGGAAGCATTCAAACTGGTAACAGAGGGTAGTTCATTAAATGTAACCATAGTCTTTGATGAAGTAATTTGAGATGAAAACACAAATAGATTTATAGAAAATAAAATGAATATTAGAAAAACACTTGTTCTATTCTTTGAGAGCATTGCTAATAATTTCTTTCTCATAGAAATAAATCTTACTGTAAATATACTTTAGGTAAAAAGCTAAAAGCTAACAAATTTATACTTCTTCATCTTGTTCAATTATTTGATAAATAATTAATAAAATCAAAGGAAGCAAATCCTATGGTCAAAAAACAGAAGATCAAATGGACAAAAGATAACATACCGGATTTAAAAGAAAAAACTATTATTGTCACTGGTGCTAACAGTGGATTAGGATTTGAGATAACAAGAGTGATTTCTGGAAAGAATGCTAACGTTATTATGGCTTGCAGAAATATAGAGAAAGCTGAACAAGCAAGGAAAATAATTCTTAAAGAAAATTCTAATGCATCACTTGAGATTATGCAAATTGATTTGTCAAAATTATCCACTGTAAGAGATTTTGTTAAGAAATTTAAAGAGAAGTACGATAAATTAGATATTCTTTTTAACAACGCAGGTGTTATGTTCGTTCCAAAGATCATTACTGAAGATGGTTTTGAGTTGCATATGGCAGCAAACCATTTCGGACATTTTGCTTTAACGGGATTATTACTCGATTGTCTAGAGAAAGCTAAGAACTCAAGAGTTATATCAGTATCTAGTATGGGTCATAGATTCGGGAGAATTAACTTTAAGAAACTTAATTATGAAAAGGGAATCTACAATAGAATCATGGCTTATAGTAATTGTAAAATTGCTGTCCTTTACTTTGCTTATGAATTAGATCACAGACTTAAAAAATCTGAAAAATCTATTCTTAGTGTTGCAGCTCATCCAGGTTGGACTAGAACTAATTTACAAACCGCAGGTGGTGAAATTGATAATTCTAGAGGTCAGATATGGTTTTGGAATTTCTTGAACAATTTTTTCTCCCAAGAAGTAGAAATGGGTGTTTTACCACAATTACGTGCAGCTTTTGATCCAAATGTTAAAGGAGGGGAGTATTTTAGTCCTGAAGATTTCATACATTTGAAAGGTTATCCGATCTTAAAACTTTCCAATAAGAAATCGCGAAATAGAAGAATTGCTAGAAAATTCTGGGAAGTTTCTGAAGAATTAACAGGAATAAAATACAATTTATAGAGTTTTGCTGAAAAAAAGGGAAATTATAACCGAAATATTTTTGTTCAACCAAATCAAATTATACTAATTTGTCAAAGAAATTGTGAATCAATTGGCAAGAATCTCGAAATTGTATGGAGAAGCTGAAATGAAAAAAGTAGGTATTCCAAGAGCTCTAATCTACTACAAGTTTTCCGAAATGTGGAAGACATTTTTTAAAGAATTGGGTGCTGAAGTGGTCATTTCACCAGAGACTACAAAGAAGATTAAAGCTGATTCAGTTGTAGCTGCTCCTGATGAAGATTGTTATTCAACAAAACTTTATTTCGGTCATACTATGGCTCTTAAAAATAAGGTAGATTATCTCTTTATACCAAGATTTGGAGGAAGTCACAAAACCTTTGTAGGATGTCCGAAATTTATAGGATTAGCTGAAGTTCTAAGGTCGTTGTTTCCTGATTTACCAGAGATGATTATGCCTCATTATAATAGAGCTAAAGAAGGAGATAGTAAAGTAAATTTTCTCACAAAAGCATACAAAATTGGACTAAAGTTTACAAAAAATCCTTTTAGAATTATAGGAGCTATTCGAAAAGCTCTTAGAGTCCAGAAGGATTACTATAGAAGTTTAATCATTGATGAAGAAACTCTTCACAAATGGGAGAGGTCAGAAATTTTATTGAATGACCCTCCATTTATAAATAATTATGATAGACAATTAAAAATAGCACTAGTTGGGCATTCTTATGTTCTAAACGATCCATACTCTTCAATGAACATTCGATTGATTTTGCAAGAACATGGAGTAGATTTAATTACTTCTGAACAAATGCCAAGAAATCTAATCGATAAACAGTTGTCAAAATTCGATTATGAACTTTATTTTGATTATGAGAGAGAGATACTCGGCACAATAATGCATTTCATTGAAAGCAAAACAGTTGATGGAATTATACACCTTATGGTTTTTAGCTGTGGTCCTGATTCTATTGCAGGAGAGATAGCAGCTAGAGTATCAAAAAGAGACCCTGCTATTCCATTATTACAATTGGTATTCGATGAATTAACTGCGGAAACAGGATTGAAAACTAGAATTGAAGCTTTCATAGACATGCTGAGAAGAAGTGAAGCTGAACAAGTAATCTTTCTTTCAACAAAAGTTCGCATATAATAGGAGGTAAGAAGAAGTTGACAATCTCTTTTCCACATGTGGGATCTTTTACCTATGTATTTGAATCAATAGTGCAAGAGATGAATAGAAAAGATGTCATTGTTCCGACCAAACCTACTTATAAAACCAAACAACTAGGTTCTCGTCATGCTTCTGAATTTGTATGTACTCCATTTAAAATAATGCTTGGATCATTTATTGAAGTCGTTGAACGTGGTGCATATGAGCTTATAGGAACAGTATTTGTAGATTATTGCAGGCTTGGTTATTATACTCCTCTGTATAAAATAATACTAGAGGATATGGGCTATGATTTCGATATGATATATTTGGATTTTTCAAAACCGATTGAATTCTTTAAGAATATGAAAACTCTTACAAATGGATTGAATTATCTCCAAGCATTTCAAGCATTCAGAGTAGGATATATTAAAAATCGTCACATTGATCTCGTGGATAGATATCTATACAGTTATGGAGCAGTTGAAATTAGTAAAGGTACAACAAGAGCAGTCGCGGAAAAAGCTTACAGACTAATAGTCGAAACCAGAGGGATGAGCAATATCAGAAAACTACCAAAAATAATTAAGAAAATGTTTGAAGAAGGAGTTGAAATCGATAAAACAGCTAATCCACTAAAAGTCGCGATCATTGGAGAATTATACGCAGTCGTCGAACCCGCTATTAATCTAGATGTTATGAGACGATTGAATGAATTAGGAGTGATCGCATATACTCCTATCACCTTTACTAGATGGATTGATTTTGGAATGAAGGCAAAAACCAGGTTAAATCCCTTCAAAAAAGAACATTTTCAGACTGCAGTTAAGAAAGCAAAACCCTACTTAGAATACCGCCTTGGTGGTAAAGCACAGGAATCAATAGGAGATACAATATGGTATAAAGAATTGGGGTGGGATGGAGTAGTTCACCTATATCCCTTTACTTGCATGCCAGAGATCATTTCTCGGAGTATATTACCGCAAATCAGTAAAGATTATAATATGCCAGCTCTATCCCTTGTTGTAGATGAACATACAGGAGAAGCAGGATTTCAAACTAGATTAGAAGCATTTGTAGATCTATTAGAAAGAAAAAGAGAATAAAATAAGATTAATTGAGGAAATTGAAAATGACAGTAAGTGCAAAACAATATTTTTTAGGTGTTGATGTAGGTTCGATTAGTACAAATTTAGCTGTTATTGATCGATCAAAAGAATTAGTAGAATCAGTTTATATTAGAACTGAAGGTAAGCCTGTAAATTCTGTACAAAGAGGCATCAAACTAATGAGAGAAAAAATCGGTAATGATTTAGAAATTACTGGTGTAGGATCAACTGGGAGTGCTAGGCAATTAACCGGAGTTCTTGTAGGTGCAGATATAGTAAAAAATGAGATTACAGCACATGCTCTAGCTTCTTTGCATTATAATCCTGAAATACAAACAGTAATGGAAATTGGAGGACAGGATAGTAAAATAATTATCATTAGAAATAGCATCGTAGTAGATTTTGCGATGAATACTGTTTGTGCAGCAGGAACTGGGTCATTTCTAGATATGCAAGCAAGTCGACTAGACATACCTATAGAGAATTTTGGAGATTTAGCTTTGAAGTCTGATAATGCAGTATCAATAGCAGGGAGATGTACTGTCTTTGCAGAAAGTGATATGATACATAAGCAACAATTAGGTCATCCGACAAAAGATATCATCAAAGGATTGTGTGAAGCACTCGCTCGAAATTATCTGAACAATGTAGGAAAAGGGAAAGATATCAAGCCACCAATCATGTTTCAAGGAGGAGTTGCAGCAAATGCAGGTATGCTTGAAGCTTTTGAGAAAAGTCTGGAACTAGAAATTATAATTCCAGAACATTATGATGTAATGGGAGCAATAGGTGCTGCAATTCTAGCTCAAGAAGAAAAGACAAAAAGAATGAAGGAATCCTCTTTTTATGGTTGGGATATACCTGATATGAAGTTTAGTACAACAGGTTTTGAGTGCGATGGATGTCCTAATATCTGTGAAATAGTTGAAATTCGTAAGAACGATCAATTAATAGCTAGATGGGGGAGTAGATGTGGAAAATGGGA
>JAGLRO010000060.1 GCA_023136245.1 Candidatus Heimdallarchaeota archaeon | reverse complement strand
GTAGCAAAACAAATTTCTGGTTTACTCTTGTATGAACCTGGATATCAGTTAGATGAATCTTTGAGAGGTAGAATAAACAACTGGGCAAAAAACTTGGGTTCTATTCTAGAAACCAAACAAGATGCTATGGCTGATGTTCAAATAATTGAAGTAGACAGAGCTGTTGCATCTCCATATTTATTCATGAGACTAATCACTAAAGGAGAAGATGGTGTTGTTCATACATTATTAAATGGAAAACCAGTTGTAGTTAGGTGCTCAAGAGAAATGGTAAACTCTTTTCTCTCATCATTGCAATCATTTCAACCAAGAAGAGAATTACTAGTATCTCTATATCCCCCCAACTTCGTTCCCCCTGATCAATTTGATGTTTTATTTACTACTCCAGAGTTATTGTCAAACTATCCAAACAGTGTTATTTGTGATTTAACAATAGGTCAGGCAAAGGGAGGAGAATCGAGCGAATTCAGTAAACAACTAATCCAAAAATTACAAGCTAATGCAGAATCTGGAGGACATGATCACAAAGAGATTATTGAAAACTCAATTCGTAAACTTGAAGATGAGGTTGTGAAGATTATTAGATATTCTGGAACAAGTATAATTTCGCAATACTACGCATTAACAACCAATCCAAAACAACAATTTGCATCTTTAGATGAAGCAGAAAAAGATATGGCTTTTCAAATTGCATTTACTCGATATCCTGAATATTCCAGTAGTATAGATAAACTATACCAAGAAGTCACAGGAAAGAAAAGAAAGTTCAATATCTAACATCATAAAAGTAGATTCTCTGAAGAAAAGGACTTGTCTTATTGTAGATTTTTTTCCGTTTCAACTTCTCTTGGAGCAATTGACACTTTTTTCTTACTTCTGATACTTTAACTAGATTGATAAAAACATGTCAAATATAAAACTTAAGAGATTACAAAGCCATTATAATTTTATACAAGAATACTAAATTGGAAACAATGAGCTTAGAATCTATAATCGAGAATATCACAGATACGAAGCCACGAATAGTATCAGTAATTGGAGCAGGACTTTCTAAAGCTTCAGGAATGCCAACTTTCAGAGGTGAAGATGGACTTTGGAAAAAGTATAGAGCAGAAGAGCTAGCTACGCCTTATGCATTTTCAAGAGACCAAAAACTTGTTTGGGAATGGTATAGATTCAGAATGAGGATGTTATTAAGAGCAAAACCCAATCCAGCTCATAATGCTCTCAAAAAACTTGAAGAAAAGAATATTGCAATAGGACTCATAACTCAAAATGTTGACGGATTACATGAAATTGAAGGCATCAAAAATTTTGTTGAGATTCATGGAAGAATTCGATATGCACGTTGCATGAATTGTAATTATTCTGAAAGATGGGATAATGAAGAATCAGCTCAAGAAGAAATCCCTCTTCCGTATTGTCCTAGATGCATAGATTCAGTTCTAAGACCTGATGTTGTTTGGTTCGGAGAATCTTTGGATTCTCAAAGATGGGAGAAGGCAATTAATTGGACTAATCAAGCTAGTGTTTTACTTGTAATTGGTACATCAGGTGTTGTTCAACCTGTCGCTTCTTTGCCCTTGTATGCAAAGCAAAATAAAGCAATTGTAGTTGAATTTAATGTCGAAGAAACACCGATTTCATCATTCTGTGATTATTCGATTTATGGACCTTGCGAAAAAACTTTGCCCAATTTCACAAGCAAGCTTATTAAGAAACTAGAGTAGGTAAACTCAATGGACAAAAAAGAGGAAATAAAACGAGTTGAAATTCAAGTATTTGGTCTTGTTCAAGGAGTGTTCTTCAGATCTAATACCAGAGATTTTGCTATGAAATTAAGAGTAAAAGGGACAGTAAGAAATCTGTTTGATGGTTCAGTTGAAATAATTGCAGAAGGAGTAGAAGAAAAGTTAAATGAGCTGATAGCTTTCGCTAAAAGAGGACCACCATCAGCTAAAGTATATGATATTAATGTTTCATGGGAAGAACCTCAAGGGAATCTACAAAGTTTTAGAATAGTTTACTAGTCAAAACTTAAAATTAAAGAATATGAAATTCATAATTTTACAAGAGGAATTAGAGTGGTTGAAGATATTGAGAAGAAAATTCGAAAAAGAGTTTTAGATCTTGGATTAAAAGATACTGAATTAGTTCATTTTGGTTCAATTGCGGAACTTCCAACTCAATTTGGAACTTTTGAAATAATCGGTGTTCTTAGCTTGAGAGATATGAAAGAACACACAATAATAATCAAAGGAAATCCAATAGGAAAAAACGAGGTACCAGTAAGAATACACTCCGAATGTTTAACAGGTGATGCTTTTGCATCGTTAAGATGTGACTGTAGAGAACAACTGGAATGTGCGTTAAATACTCTTGCAAAAGAGGAATTTGGAGCATTAATTTACGCCAGACAAGAGGGAAGAGGCATAGGGTTATTCAACAAATTAAAAGCTTACACCCTACAAGAACAAGGATATGATACTAATGAAGCAAATACTCTTTTAGGCTTTAAAGCTGATGAAAGATCATACCTTGTACCAGTTGATATTTTATATGCTCTAAGAATCACATCTGTAAAATTGATAACAAACAATCCAAAGAAAGTTGCAGAGCTTTGTGGAAGAGGAATTGATGTAACAGAAAGAATCCCTATTGCAATTACTCCAAATATTTACAACATAAAATATCTAGCAACAAAATCTGAAGATGGTCATCTAATGGGTGCTGAAGCACTTTATTGTCAAGATGAAGAAACAATAGAATAAAGCATTATTCTTCTTTTTCAACTTCTTCTTCGATTGAATCAGCTTCTTTTGCTTCAACAATTTCATCTGTTTCATCTGCTTCATCAGTTTCATCTGTCTTAGACAAAAGATCATCTAGTTTCTTCTTGTCTTCTTCAGAAAGTGTATCCATTGCCTCTTGACTTTTCTTCATTATATTTGCAAGAATCATAGTATATAAGACAGGTAATAAAGCACTACTCATAGATAAAGCATCAAAATAATCTCTGGCTCTAGCTCTAGCTAATTCAAGGGTTTCCTTAGACATGGTTCCATTACCTAGTCCTGGAGAATCGGTGTCTACTAGAAAATATTTCTCTCCATTATATGCCAAAGGATAAGCAGAACAGTGAAAAGGCATTGAGGAGTAAACATTGCAAATTTTATTGCTATAATCATAGAGTGGGCAACCAGAAGGATTTGGATCTTCACCTTCAATTGGATGTTTTTGGATTACAAGTCTAACATAAGCAGGGGGAGTTTCCCTAAGTTGAAGAAAGGGTAAAACATGATGAATTGTTCCATCTTTTATCCATTTTTGTAAGTCTTCCAAATAAATAGGAATCTCTTCCCATTTTTCACAGCAAATACCACATTTTGTACAATTATGAACATATCTCTTTTTCTCTTTCTTTTCCTCTTTTTCCTTAG
>JAGLRO010000006.1 GCA_023136245.1 Candidatus Heimdallarchaeota archaeon | reverse complement strand
AAAAACGATAGTTTTTGATGATCATAGAGCTCGGGCAGAAAAAGCTTGTACTAAAGTTTTTGATTGTGCAACACAGTTATCCTACACTGGAACACACTTTGTTCATGCTCCTGTATGGCAGGTTGAATATGTTTTCAAAGATGAGACTTATAGAATAGCTATCTTAGGAAGCAGCGGTAGAATAATTATTGGTGAAATACCAGTTACTACAAGATTTAGAATAATTTTCCTGACTTTGACAATGTTAACTCTAGGTGGAGGAGGTGCAGTGAGCTGGTTCTTCCCAACTCAAATAGCTGTCCCTATTGCTGCTGGTGTTGTGGCGTCAATTATTGGTTTCTTCACGTTGAAAAATACGTTTAAAGCTAAATCGGTGGTGGATTAAGATGAGAAGTATAATGTGTCCAAACTGTAATGCACCTCTGGAGTTAGAATCGACCCAATCTCACGTTACTTGCCCCTTTTGTTCTGTTACAAGTGAGTTGAAGAAGGTTACTGAGCTTATAGAACATTACATGCTACCCGTAGTCTATGATGTTTCACAGATTAGAACTGAGCTGGTTGGAGATATTCTTAAGTATCCAGGAACTCCAGATGATCTTCATAAGTCATTAAATCTGAAGAAAATTGATTTGAAATTCTATCCATATTTCATTGTAACCGTTCATCTTCGAACTGAATACAAAGGAAACGGAGAATATGCAACTTATAGCTTCCCTTACAAATCTGGTTATCGTAACATCGACACTCATCTTAAACCTGAACAGGGTGTCTTCGATGACGAACGCGAATTCATCATTTACGCAGCTGAAGAAGTTAATAATGATTTAGTTAACTTCGAGATTTCTACCAGAGGTAAACGCTACTTCCAAGCTCTTGAGGCTGATAAAGTTAAGGCTGATATTGTTCCAAGCATCTTTAATCTTGAACAAGCAAAATCCGAAGCAATTACATCTATGAGAGATATTCACAAAGGTCTTATGCTCAAAGAATTAGCCCAAATCATCGAAGTTAGAGATCAACCTGAAGTAAAGGCAGTATTTTTGCTTCACATTCCTTTCTATTTCCTCGAATTCGAAGTTGCAAATAAGAAATTTAATGCAATTCTAGATGCTGCTACTGGAAGAACAGTTATCACTCAAATACCTAGAGAAGTATCCTACTGGATACAAATTGGTTTTCTTAGCCTATTATTCGGTGCTATAGGAATAGCAGGTATTTTTCTAGCTGCTCAAAGCATATTTGCATATTTTGGGATTTTTGCAGCCATTGCAGGAGTTGTTTTAACTATAAGGACTTTACAATTAGGATTAAAATCAAAATACCGAGAAACAAGGAGAGCTAAAAGACAAGGTTCTAGATGGTAAACTATTTCTAATACCTCTTTTTTTTCAATATAACCTGAAGTGATTTAATGAACAATAGGATTCCAATTTTTCTAGATTTTGGAGGAACTTTGGTCGATACTTTAGAGATTACAAAAGAAATTTTTAAAGAAGTATTAGGAAAGGATATGACTTCTTCTCAAATGATAAAGATGTATAAAGATGCATCAAAGAAGAGAAGAATGAGTATGTATATGTTTTTCAAATATCCTGTCAACCCCTTTAAACTCTTACTCAAACAGAAAAAAATGAGAAGCATGCAAAAGGAAATGTTCTTGAAAACCGCAGAACTGGTTCCAGGAGCAATTGAAACATTATCAACAATCAAGAAATTGGAAAATATCTATCTTGTTTTAGTAACTCAAAATCCCTTGATGGAAGATGAAGAGACTAGAAAAAAAATAATTCAAAAATTGTTCAAAAACAAGAATCCTTTCGATCTCATTTTAGCAGGTGTTGATAAGGTTAATCTAATCAGTTCTAATTTTGATTCGGAAACTATTCAAAAAGGAGTAATTATAGGAGATTTACCTAGTGACGTTTATGTAGCTGAAATACTCAAAATACCCTGCTACGGCGTCACTTTCGGCTATTCAGAGGAGGAGGAACTGAATACTCCTTTTATCGCTGATGATTTTTCTGAACTTTATGAAATGATTAAGGATCATATCGAGGATTTAGAAGAAGGATCACAGGAAGATAAAATTGAGGAAATAGAGTTTACAGAATTGGAATAAGTGGAATTATGAACAATAATCATTCAATATCTAAAAAATAGTCAGTAATTTCTTTAGCTACTTTTAGAATTTTGTTTTTCGTTTCTTTTCTAAGTTTTTCTGCTTCTTCCTCAGCTTGTTTTACAATTATTTCATGATTCGAAGTATCTTTAGCTTCCTCAATTTTCCGTTTTAATATCTCTCTTGCTTCAGATTTTGCATTTTCCAATCGTCTTATTCTGTCGCTTTGAGCTTTTTCAAGTAAGAGAGTAGTTTCTGTATGTGCATCTTTGATTAATTGTTCTGCTTGTTGTTCAGCAATCTTTATTTGTTTAATTAGTTCATGTTCCTTTGATGTCAAATATTTCACCTGATATAGGTTTTCTGACCAGTTATATTAGAGGTCAATATGCGAAACTTATCTCTAGAGAAGAATTTGAGAATTTAATAAATAAACCTTATGAAGCTTTCATTAATGAGATTAAAATGTTCGACATTGGAGAGAAACTAAAAGACCAATTATCCTATCAATCACATGAAATTGAGCGATTATTAACATCAAAACTAATAGACCAATATGAATTTATAATTAAAAACACACCAAAATGGGCTAAGAACTTCATAGAAGCATACACAACTAAATTTGAAGTCATGAACATTCAACGGCTAATAAGGTGTCTTTATTCTAGAGCTGAAATTGACTTGCGAGAAGTAATAAATCTTCGGGCACAAGAAATGTTAGGGAGAACGTCATTTATTGCAAAATTACTACAAAGTGATGATTTAGCTTCTTTATTAGAAGAATTGAAAAAATCAGAATATAGGCAAGAAATAGAAGTTGCTGAGCAATTATACAGTAGAGTAGGAGATATATGGCCTTTTGAATTTGCAATTGAGAGTTTTTATCTAAAAAAAATGCTTGGAGAAGCTAATAAACTAAAAAGAGATCAGAAAGAAGGAGCTATTTTCTTTGTTAAGCACGAAATACTTCAAAATCTATTATTGGTTATTTTGAAAGCAGATTTTGTAGATGTAGATATAGAAGAAGCTCTAAATTTACTCCCTCTTCCTGATGAATTTTTTTACAAAAATCAGATAGTTAGAATGATGGAAATTCAAGATCTACAGACTGATTTAAAGATCCTGAAGACATTGAATTTAGAAAAAATCACGAACGGAATAGAACTGTATGAGAAAGATAAAATGTTCTTGCACATCGAAATCGGGATAAAAGCAAATGAATTAGAAGCTTTTACAAGATCATTTCATCATGATTTCGGAATGTTGAGTATACTTTGTTACATAAAGCATTTTGAAATACAAATACAAGATTTAACCAAACTTTTGTATTTGAAAGAATATAAATTCCCTATTGAGAAAACCAGGGAATTAATAATCAATTTGGTTTGATTTTTCCTTCTTTGAGAGTCACGGAACTAAGCTTAAGAGAATAAAAGCAATCAGAAGTCCATAAATTGCTAATGCTTCACCTAATCCTAGATATATCAGATTTGGTGTGAAAACCTCAGAATTTGCTGTTATTGATCCTATTGCTGCTGGCTCTCCTTTAGCAAGAGTAATTGCTGCACCTAGATTTGAAACAATCATGACAAACATTGCTCCAATGTAGATGTATCCATGTATTTCAGTGAAAGTACCTGTTCCCTGGATTGCATCACTGATTTTTGTATACATTATGAAAGCAATAAGTAATCCATAAATTGCAAGAGCTTCCGCTAGAGCTAAATATATCAGAATAAACATATTTAGCTTCTGTTTTTCAGCTACTGCAGCAGCAGCAGCTTGTATTCCTTTTGCAAGTGGAATACCCGCTCCTATGATTGTAAGCATTGTTCCTGCTATTCCTATAATTCCTAATAATATACTGTTAACCATACTTATTCAGCTCCATTTGTTTATTAAATACAAATATTGGTTTGTGTTCTATTCCACTCCCTTCATAGAATTTACTGAAAAACTCATAGAAATGTAATCTTAAAGTTTGAACAAAAACAAGTAATCCTTCTAGAATAATGACAAATATATTCCCGATTACAAGTATTAAAATTTGCCAGATTATAAAACCTGAAAGCGATGCCAACTCATTAATTACGCTTAGAAAAACGACATGAGCAATTAACATCGCCAATATTCTTCCATAAGATATTGTGTTACTGATAAATGAACTAAAGGATTCTAGAAGATTCATCAATCCCATACCTATTCCTCCAAGAAAATTCCTCAAAATGTTTTGACGCTTTTCTTTAATGATAATACTTGCAATTCCTTGTCCTAACAAAGCTAAACCTACTCCTATTGATACAGAAATTAATCCTACAATTGCAAGTCTTTCTGAGGGAATTCCAAAATTTATTATCCCTAGAGAGCTTAGAAAATATAAAATCGCTGCATACAAGAATATTTGAGCCCATGTTTCTTTGAGTAGTTCTTCCCATTCTCTATGCCTGATTTGATTGATCATTCTTAAAATCAAACCCAGAGTAATGTGAATTGATCCAATTATTAAAGTCAAGTTAAATAGCTGAGTTAAGTTTTCTATTGGATGTAATATAGGGTATTCTCGTCCAAATAAATTGTGTATACCGAATATCTCTGCTAATTCTTTTCCAAATGCTTCACCAAAAATAAATGCCCCCATTATAAAGGAGGAAAAACCCACAGCAAATACAAGAAGAAACATCTGTCTAACACTTCGTTTCAATCCCTTAGCAAGAATTCCGAGTAATCCTATGGTTATGAAAATTAAACCATGTCCTGCATCACCAAACATTATTCCAAAGAAAATACTGAATGTGAAGATAACAAATATGGTTGGATCAATTTCTTTTGATGAAGGGAGTCCATAAAGTCCGATAATTGACTGAAAAGCTCTTACAATTACATTTTTTGAAGGAACAATTGGTATGTTCTTTAGCTCTTCTTGTGGTTTGTTGAAAACTATAACTGTTTCTCGGAAATTAGCGATATGATTTTCAATTGTTTTTTTGTCCCTTTGAGCAATCCATCCTTGAATTATGGCAGTCTTTTTAGTTCTTTTCGCAGAAATATATATTCTCAGAAATTGGCTGAAGCTTTCAATAGTAAGTCTCAAGGACATTATTATTTCCTTGTTTTTGATTGCAAATTTGTTTAGTTCATCCTCTAGGTTTTTGAGTTCATGCTCTAGTTCAGTTTGTTTTATTATAATTTCATCACTAATTTCTAATTTACTTAAATGAATTGGTCCTTCATGTTGATGTTCAAACCATCTTACAGTAGTTAGGGATTTAATCAATTTTGAAATCTCTGCTTTTTTATCCTGAGCAAAAATGAGAAATTTATTTTGAATGAGTGGAATTACTTCACTCTTTTTAATTTCACTCACAAACTCCTCTGCATCCTCAATTTTTGATGTTGTTAAGACTCCAATCAGAGTTCTTTCATTTTCTTTTATATCATATGGGAACTCCTCTTCTATTAATCTGAAACCCTTTTCAATCATTTCATTGATCTCTTTCGCTTCTGCTTTTTTCTCGGATTGGTCTTTTAGGTTTTGCAGAGTATCTTCTAATTGTCGAATTTCTTCCCTTAACTTTGTTTCAATTTCATCGATATCTTCCCAATTCTGAAACAAGGGATTTATTGTAGGTTGTTTTCTGAACGCTCTAGCTAGTTTTTGGAATAACTTTTCTTTTGGTTCTGGTATCAATTTTATTAGATCTTCATAGGATGTTTCTAGATGTCGAACACTATCAATTTTTTTTGGACTATAGTAATTATCTAAATCTTCTATTGAAAGGATTTCTCGTGGCATAAATTTTTCTGATTCAGCTAAAACAACTATCAATTTTGGAAAATCTTCTAATGGAGTAATTACCGTTGCTTCTAACATTGTTTTGGGAAACAGACTCATAATACCACCTAATTAAACAGTAATTCATTTATCTTAGTTCTTATTAATTCTCTTCTCGCTTCTAATAAATTATTGATGGTGTGATCTATCTTTATTCTTTCTTCTTTATCTGTAAGAATGAATCCACCTAAAGTTTTGATTCCTGGAGTCTCAATAATTAAACTTAAACCTTTCTTTCTATTTAAATCATTAACAATTACTTTAATTAATTTCATATCTTGCTCATCAATTATTATCTTCATCTGTTTGTTTTTAATACTATTTACTGCTGATTCAAGTTTAGTAGTTATATACTCTCTAAACTCTGGTTTAGAGCGGAAATTAGATAGTTCTCTCTCGATTTTTTCAAACACTTCGTCGATTAGATTTTCTCTCGACTGTATTAATATTCTGCGAGCTTGTTGTTCATATTCACTTTCTGTTCTTTTTTTGATGAATTCTATTCTTGAAACTTCTTTACCAATCTCTTTTTCTTTAGTTTCATAGATTAATTTAGCTGTTTCGTTTTCAAATGTCTCCAATTTAGATTTTGTTTTTTTATGGGTTTTTCTTACTTCGTTTTTTGCTTCTGACTGGATTTTCTTAATCAATCGAGTGAGATTTTCGTTGCTCTCCATTTTCTGTTTCTTCATCTCTTTTTTCATTCTAATCACACTCTAAACTGGGAAAAGAAGAACCGGTATTTCAGATAATTCAATAACATATCTGATATGGTTCTTTAATAATCTTTTAGCAATTCTTTCTCGCTTAGTACCCATGACAATAAAATCAAGATCTTCTTTTTTGGATATCTCAATTATAGTCTCTGCAACTATCCCTTCTTTTATATCATAAGTAATATGGAAATGTCTCTCCGAGAATGAGCTTTTCAATTTCTCAAGAATATTCTCACATTCAATCTTTGTGCTCTTTAATACTTCTTCAACCTCTTTTCCTCTAAAAGATGCTAAATGTTCAATTGTCTCAGAATCAATAACATTTAAGAGATGAATTTCTGTTACCCAATCCTCAAAAAAATCATTGATACTAGTTATTAATTTTGAACCACTCTCAAAATCACTGATTGCAACCAATGCTTTTTTAATTTATTTCACCTCTTCCTTTGCTTTTTATTCTCAATTTTCTGTTTGAGCTTTTTTATTGTATAAATATTCTCCAATTCAGTTGATTCCAAGATATCTTCAATGTATTTTATTACATTTTGAAATCTAACTCTATAAATTTTGTCAAGAGCATTCAAATTCAGTTGAATTGATTGTAAATCATTCATTATTTTGAAAGCTAAAGTTTCTATTTCTGCTAATTGTACAACTGAATCAAAAACTTCTCTAAATCTTCTTGCTGTCACCCATAATAAGCTTGAAATTCCAAAAAAACCATAGGATATTTCTGGAAGGTGATCAATACTTAGATTTGAATAAAGAACTCCCATATATTCCAAAGGTTTCGAATCAATGGTTACTTCCTTAGGGACTGTCTCACTGAAGAAGTTAATCATATCTCTTCCTAATTCAGCTTCTGTTTTTATGTATTCAATATACGCTTCACTAAGGTTTTTTTCCATTTTTTCTCGTAATGTTGTAGCTTCTGCTATAATAATATGTACCTTCAATAGTAAAGCTTCATATTTTTCTCTCAAAAGATCATATGCTTTCTCAACAAGTTGAAGCTTTCTTTTGTGTTTCAGAAGATTATCTTTTGTAGGGGGTATAGATATTGCTTCTCTCATTATTAAACACCTTCCTCCTTAGGAATATACTTCTCTATATATTCTTCTGATACTTTCGTGAGTTCTGCTCTTGGTAATTTAGATAAAAGAAACCATCCTAGTTCAATTGATTCTTCGATACTACGATGAAAATTTCCTTGATTAGTAAAATTCGCTTCAAACTCATTTGCAAAATCATGAAAAATTTGATCTCGACGGTTTAATTCCTTTCGTCCGATAATTTCTGCAAGTTTTCTTTTATCTAAACCTTCAGCATAAGATGCGTATAATTGGTCACTTAATGATGGATGATCTTCTCTAGTAAATCCTTTTCCTATTCCATCTTTCATTAATCTAGAAAGTGACTCTAATACATCAATTGGTGGATAAATACCTTTGTTGTGGAGTGATCTGTCAAGGATTAATTGACCTTCAGTTATGTATCCTGTAAGATCAGGAATTGGGTGTGTAATATCGTCATTCGGCATAGTTAAATTTGCAATAAGCGTGATGCTTCCCGTTGAATCTTCAATAATGCCTGATCTTTCGTAGATAGAAGCTAAATCACTGTACATATAACCTGGAAAACCTTTTCTGGAAGGAACAGTTTCCAGGGCAACAGATACTTCTCTCAAAGCTTGACAATAATTTGTTATATCTGAAAGGATAGCTAAAACATGGTAATCTCTATCAAATGCCAGAAATTCAGCTGCTGTTAAAGCTACTCTAGGAGTTAGTAGTCTTTCTGCTCCTGAGTCACTTGCTAAATTTGAAAACATAACTACTTTGTTGAGAGTACCAGTCTCCTTGAATAATCTCTGAAAATAAATATAATCATCAGCTGTTAATCCCATTGCAGCAAAAACAATAACAAGTTTTTCATCTTCTTTTTCAGTTATTCTAGCTTGTCGAATAATCTGACCAATCAACTGATTGTTAGGTAAACCAGAACCGGTGAAAATAGGAATTTTCTGTCCTCTAACGAGGGTATTCATTATATCAATTGTTGAAATTCCTGTTTCGATGTAATTTCTGGGATATACCCTTGAAGTTGGATTTATTGGAGTTCCGTTTACATCTCTATATTCGTCAGAATAAATTGTTGGTAAGCCATCTATGGGTTCACCTAAAGAATTAAACGTTCTTCCAATCATATCATCAGATACAAATAATTGCATAGTCCTTCCGAAGAATTCTGTTTCGATTTCGTTTTTCTCCACTTCATAAGTCCCTTGATATAATAAGATTATGACTCTCTCTTCTTCTATAGCTAAAACTCTACCTTTTCTGGTTGGATGATTCCTTAGTTTCACTTCTAAATACTCACCCATTTGAATACCTGAAACACCTTCTACGACTATGAGAGGGCCGCGAATTTCAGAAACTCCAGTAACTACAATTCTAGCCATAATTATCACAACTTATATCCATATTTCGACCCAAGATCTTCCATATCAGAAATAATATGATCTTCTATTTTATTCAGTTGAGTCATATCTTCATTATCGATTTCTTCTTTCATTCTTTTCAAGATATTAACAGTTCTTAGTGAGTTTATTAGAGAAATAGGACATCCGTTTCTTACTAGCATATTCGCTCGTTCATAGAATAATAGGATGAGTTTCATCATTTTCATCTGTTTATCTATTGGGCAAAATGTGTCAATGGGATGATATGCATTTTGTTGAAGAAATCCTTCCTTAATTATATTGGCAATTAGGATTATAAGCTGCTCATCCGCAGGAAGAGCTTTGGAACCAATCAACTCTACTATATGTTCAAGTTCATTATCTTTTTGAAGTACCTTTAGCATTTCCTGTCTATATCTTCCCCAATTTTCTAAACCAGATTCTAAAGCCCATTCTTCTATTTCTTTTGTATAACCTGAGTAGCTATTCTGCCAATTTATAGATGGAAAATGCTTCCTATTGGCTAACGTAGAATCTAGTCCCCAAAAAGCTCTAACAAATCGTTTTGTATTGGCAGTTACTGGTTCGCTAAAATCACCTCCTGGGGGAGAAACAGATGCTGTTATGTTAATAGATCCTTCCCTATAGGGAGAACCTAAAGTGATAACTTGACCTGCTCTTTCATAGAAATTAGCCAGTCTTGCACCTAAATATGCAGGATATCCTTCCTCAACAGGCATTTCCTCTAATTGACCAGATATTTCTCTAAGAGCTTCAGCCCATCTGCTTGTACTATCAGCAGTTAGAAGAACACTATATCCTTGATCTCTGAAATATTCTGCAATGGTTATTCCCATGTATATAGAAGCTTCCCTCGCTGCAACAGGCATATTCGAAACATTAGCTAGTAGCAAAGTTCTAGCCATTAATGGGTTATTTGTGTGGGGATCAATCAGTTTCGGAAATTCTCTCAAAACATCAGTCATCTCATTTCCTCTTTCTCCACAACCAATATAGATTACAACATCAGCATCACTCCATTTAGATAGTTGGTGTTGCAAAATCGTTTTGCCAGTCCCAAAACCTCCTGGAATTGCTGCTGTTCCTCCTTTTGCTATTGGGAAGAACATATCAATAATTCTTTGACCTGTTATTAGTGGTTGAGAAACAGATAGTTTGTTTTGATATGGCCTTGGAATACGAACTGGCCATTCATGCATCAAGGTCAACTCTTGTTTATCTCCAATTCTGTTTCTGAAGACTAAAATTGGATCAGTTACTTTATATTCACCTTTTTCTTGTATCTCAATAATCTCTCCAGAAACATCGGGAGGTACAAGTATTTTAATACTAATCGATTCCGTTTCTTGAATTTTTCCTAAAATATCTCCACCCCTAATTACATCACCTTTCTTTTTATCTTTCGGTTCATATGTCCATTTCTTTTCTCTATCTATAGCATTTGTCTGAATTCCTCTTTTTATATAACCTGATTTGGACATTTTCTTGATAATCTCAAGAGGTCTTTGAATACCATCAAAAATATTTGCTAATAATCCTGGACCTAGTTCAGCAGTGAGTGATTTACCAGTTAAGAACATAGGATCGTTGATTCTTAATCCTTCGAGAGGTTCGTATACTTGTATTGTTGCAGTGTTTTGTTCTATTGCAATAACTTCTCCAATTAGCTTTTCTTCTCCTACGTAAATAATTTCACCCATTCTGTAAGAAGAAAGACCTTTAGCTTTCACAGTAGAACCTTTAATTGAAACGATTCTTGCTCTTTCTTCTTCTTCTGAAACGGTCATTGATATTATTGATATTATAGTTTATTAAGTACTTTACTGTTTCTCAACAATTTTATGCTAATCCAACCTAAAGCTTTAAACTCTTCTTTGACAATATTGATTAAATGACTGAGCTATCATCCTCAAAAAAAGTTTTTGTGATTGGTGCAAGAGAAACTGTGAGAGGATTCAATCTGATAGGAATACTTGGAAAGGAAGTAAAAGAGACTTCAGAAGCTATTGAATTATTAGAAAAAATATTACAAGAAGATTATTCGCTTGTCATAATTTCAGCGTCTGTAGCTTCTGAAATGCAAGATATTATCGATGATTACAGAATAGTAGAAAAGACACCAATAATAATAGTTTCTGATTTAAATATGAAAGTTGAAAAGAGAGAATTAGAGAAAAAATTTAGGAAATTTATAGGTATCTAATTGTATGTAAAAAATTCTTCAAAGATACTCATGAATCTTTGATAATCCTTTTTTGAATAAAGAAAAACTTCTATTAAATCGTAGTAATGTTGTTCATTTGTTAGATATTCCTTGAATGTATTAATCATGATATTTGCACACTTTTCCAATGGGAAACCTGCTATACCAGTTCCTATTGCTGGAAATGCTATTGAACTAATTCTTGCTGATGATCCTTCTTTCAAACTGTTTTCCAACGAATCACGAAGAGATTCTTCTGTAGTCTTTCCACCTAGATGCATTGAAGCTGCATGAATAACATATCTTACTTTTAAATCCCCTCCAGTTGTTATAGCTGCTCCTCCTAGTTGAATTTGTCCAATTTCGTTGCATTCATCTTGAATAGTTTTGCCACCCTTTTTCTTTATAGCTCCAGCAACACCAGCTCCAAGAATCAAACTGGTATTCGCTGCATTTACTATAGCATCTCCACTAAATTCTGTAATATCTCCCTGCTGAAGTACAATTTTTGTGTTAGAAATTTGCCACATTACGTAAGAAATATCTCTTACGACTTAATATCTTTCTTTCTTGTACAGTAATTTGAACGAGCCTTATCAGTCACAATGAATCCAAGTTTTTTGTATATTTTTACTGCAGGTATGTTTCTCTCTTCAACCCATAGAAAAATTTGATATATATCATTCTCAAATATAATTTCACATATTTTGGAACTCAGGTCATAACCATATCCGCTTTTTCTGTGCTGGGGATCTACATGTACATCTCTTACAACAGCATACGAGAAATCTTCGTTATTGACTACATGCGGAGCAAAAGCTCTTCCAATTACTCTTTCGTGGTCTGAAATTACGACTCCTCCTAATCCTTTAGAGAATAATATCCTCCTTCTGAAATCTAATAATTTGTATTCATCATCAGAGATTTTTCTAGATTCTGTTAAATTCTTGGGTCTGAAATTCTCCTCTGTCAACTCCATACATAAGAATGTGTTATACTGACCAGTTCCTATTGAAGGATCAAGCATACTAAAATTCGTAAAATATTGATGGATTAATGGAAACCATTCAGGATCATAAGAGATACTTGTAATACCTTTTGGGTTGAAATTCTTAAGTAGTTCTATTTTTGGTTGTCCGAAAACGAGAGCATGATTTTCAAAATTACAACGTAGAGAGTTCTCATACACCTCAATATCAAGAATCTCCGAACATTGGAAGAAATCCCAAACCATAAAACAAAATCTAGATAAGTTTTTTTGAGCTGTTTCTAAAAAGAACTCTGTGTTATTAGTCATTAGATTAGTATTTTATCACTTTTTTTAATCTTTTTTGTAACTAGATAAATCAAAGCTCATCTTGGACTATATAATTGACGATTTAGTTCTTCTAGATATTCCTTGTATTCACTTTTCTGAGTCTTCGCAAAAGCTTTCTTCATTAGTTGAATGCCTTCATAATTCTGTCCTAATTTCACTAAAGCTTTCCCTGAGATGAAAAGAGCTTCTGAGTCATCTTTTGCTATTATTAGAAGTTCGTTACAAAGATTAAACGCTTTTTGATTCAAACCTTCTTCTAAATATAGATTAGCTAGTTTATGGTACAATTCTTTGCTTATTGGTCTCGTTTTTTCTTCCACTTGAAGTCCTTGTAAGTATTTTTCCTTTGCTATATCTGGGTGACCCATTGATAGGTATAAATCTCCAAGCTCTTCATATAGTCCTTGATGTGTTGGATCTACATCAATGGCTTCATTGTATGAATCTATTGATGAGATATAGTTTTGAAGTTCTCTATAGCTTCTACCGAGCAATCTCCAAACTTCTGCTTCTTCATTATTGGTTCTCAAATAGGTTTCGAAACTTAATACCGCGATTTGGAATTCACCTCTCTGTAAAGCTAGTTTTCCTCTGCCTAACCATGATTTCATAGCTCGAGGATTTATTGCTGTCGCTTTGAAATAATAAGTCTCTGCCAATTCTGGTTGATTAGTTGATCTATATATCTCCCCAAGTAATTCAAAAGCCATCCAAAAATCAGAATCTAATGCAATAACTGTAGTTAATTCCTCAATTGCTTGATTGAATTTTCCATTGAGATAATACGTTTTCCCTTTAAGATGAAGAATATAGGTATCTTCTTCATATCTTTCTATTAAGCGATCTAAGTACGAAATAGCTTCATCATACAATCCATTGTCGATTAAACTTTCTATCAATTCAACTTCAAATTTCTTGCTATCTTCGTTTTTTTCTGACCCCATGAATCCACCTTGTTCAATGTACCTAAATTGAATTATCATTAAAAACTTTTGTGGGAAATAGAAAAATGATGGAATGATTTAAACACTTGAAACTGCTAAACTTTGTTTCTTTTGATTAATTCTCTCTTGAGAACTTCTCCCGGTGCACTCAAAGGGAGAGAAGCTACAAACTCAAAAGCTTTTGGTATCTTATACTTCTATAACATTAATAACGAAATTAGTTTTTCTGATGGGTTTAATGAATTTTATTACCAAGTAGATTTTCATAATTTCTTTTTGTCGTAGCACAATGTTGATAAAAGCTGTTTCTCTTTTTTCAAATATAGTATTATAGGTTGGAAAAGTGTCCTCACTTAAACAAATTGGCAACTGGAGGGAAGGAGAATGAAAAAAGAAAAGCGTGTTTATAGTGAAGAAGACATTTCTAAATTCTGCAAAAAGTACTCAATACAAAAAACTTCTAATAGAGAAAAACTAGTCATTGATTTTGCTCTAAAAGGTCAAGAGGAATTATATAACAACAACATAGAATCTACAGATGAAATCTGTGAACTATTACTTAATCTTTCTGATCTATGGAAGGATGAATTTTCTAAAGTGAAAGCTTTACTTTTAAGAGCTCAACTTGCATCATACATGAATGAAGATTCTATCAAATTTCTATCAGAAGGGTTGAAAGTTGCAAGAAAACTGAAATTAGAAGACATTATTTTAGGAATAAGAGTTCAGTTAGCCTTTGAACTCTTTAAAAATCGTGATTACAAAGGGGTTTTGAAAGAGATTAAAGAAGTAGAGAAACAATCAGAACTAAATGATGAAAATACTAGAGTAATCTCTGAACTTAAAGCTCGTTCATTCTGGGAGAAAGACGATTATATAAATGGCTTTAAAGCAACGTTAAACTGGTACAATTTAATAAAGAGCAGTTCTGAAGATCTCTCTGTTTTATTTATAGTTATTGTATATATTTTAACTGTAATGAGTTCAATTACACTTCCTTATTCGGAAAAGGAAATTAATGAAATAAAGAATGACATCAAAGCAACTTTGTCCAATCTAGCAACCTCTACTCATCTTTTTAATGCCATAATCCCGAATATTGATACTTTATTTGCCAAATCCCTAATGCTAGTTGAACCTGAAATTCTTCATGAATTTACAGATTTATTTCTTCAGACCTCAAGATGGATGGATGAGGAGAAATATCTTTTTCTTTGCCAAAAAATTGCAGATGCATTCTACAATATTAATGATTTTGAGAAATCAACAGAACTTATGGATAGAGCTCATCAGTACATAAAAGAAAAGAAATATGATAAAATTGAATCCATTATTCGATTTAAAAAAGCAGAATATTCTAGTTTGATTTTCTATTTCATGTCATTTGATCCTTTGTTTGATCCTTATGAGATAAATACGGTTCATATTGTTGATGAAAAACAAAAGAAAGATTTGTTTTTGCAGGTACTAAGTGCACCAATAAACAGTTTTCCTGCTACTTCATATTCACATTTCTTACGCATTATCGAAAAAGCAAATAAAAGATACACAAAGGAGGATTCTTTAAGAATAACAGGGATTTCTAAAGAAGAAGAGAGATGTTTTTTTGTTTTAGACCTTCAGCTAGCAGATGAAAACCTAAAATTACTAATGAAAGAAGATTTTCAAATTGAAAGAAATCACACTCTTACATTACAGTCTACTGTGTCTCCATACTATTCTATAATAGGGATATTGTCCGATAAGATATCTGATCAAAAAGAAATCAGTGAAATTAAGGATATTGAATCCATTCTTTTAAAGATACAACGAGCTATCAACTGTCCTGCATCAAAAGCAGTTTTGTATCTACCTGAGAAACCTCCACATTTGAATCTATTCCAATTTTACTTGGAAGGAGGTGGTTTTAGAGACATAAAAACAAAAATACTCGATAGTGCTAGAAATCTACATAAGAAATATGATTTTGCGAAAAATAACGATTTTCTCCAAATCTTCCAGAGTGATCCAATAACTATATTTGATTTATCATTGAGGGAAGTCGAACATCTTTCACCATTAACAAATCTAATAGTCAGCGCTTATGGGATTAAAATTGCTAATGAAGTTTTATCACAATTCCTAAAAGATATGATTGATTCATTTCTGAAACGAAGTGATGCAAGATTCTGGAGAGATTTTTATTATCAGTATTCTTGGCTACAAATAAAAGGAGTTTATCTCTCTCTAGAAAATGAGGAATTGCCAAAAAAGAAAAGACTAAGTAAAGAGTTAATTTCTTTAAGCAAAAAACTAAAAGAACATGAAAAAATACTAGAAAGTAACTATTTTGAAACCTATTTACACTTAATTGAAAAAAATTCTTCTTTCATCAATAAAGCTCGAAATCTCAAGGAGTTGTCAGATCAGTATGGAAATCAAAAATACTCAATTATAGCTGATTTGATGATGCAAATAGCACAAGAGAAATCCCTGGATAATGAAGAATTCTTGATGAACATTACAAATCTTTTCTGTGAATTATGTGAGTACAAAGACTGGAGCACTTCTTTAGAGCTTTTCTTTGTTTTATTAAGCAGGATTGAAGGAATTTCAACAATGTTTGAGATTTGTAGAAATAAAGAAGTAGCAGATACTGGTATTATACTATACCTTCATTTATCAAAGCATTTAGTGGAAATTGAAAATTATCACTTTGCATCTTCCATGTTACATTGGTTAATCAATACATTACTGCAAAGGAGAGAATTATTCCATTTATCTAAACATACTTGGAATTATCTCTTTGTAAAGGCAAATCAGTTGCTTTATGAGATATTTGAGAAGATTCCCCCAGTTGAATTAAAGAAATATGAAATTACCAAAAGTGGAATTGTAACAGATCTATTAGAATATTCAGAATGGATTGAGAATCAAGTGCTTCTTGTAGAAATTCTAAATGATCAGATCACCATTCATCTTGATAAGAAGAATCTAACACAAGCAAAGAAAGCTTATCATTGGATAGAACAAGTTCTATACTATTCTTGGGATATTTTCACATTAGATGAAAATAGCGATTTAATACACAAAATACAACAAACTAAGAAAAGAATTGAAAGCTATCACTTCACATGATTTACGGATATAATGTTCTAAATCTCCAACAATCTTGATTTTGCTGAATTATTCCGGAATCAATCTAAGAAATTTGTTATCTGTCTAGTTCTTCGTTTATAAAGAATATTGAAATTTGTAAAAAAGGGGCTTTCTAGCCTAAAAATTCGAAGAAAAAGAAGAGTGTAATCCATAACAATATTTATGAATGGATTTCTAACTTAGTCAAGTATCATATTAGAGATGCGAATTGAACCGCTGTATCCGTATTTGGTGTCGAATTAATGTCTTCAGAGCATGAAATCGCAATATTAACGGTGGGTCACAAACCTAGTCCCTTTATTGAACAAGTCATACAAGAGGAAAACATACCCTTTTCAATTGTAGCAAATAATGGAAGTGACTTTCAGATTCACCATGCTGATCCAACTAAAATACTCAATTATAGTTTGGAATTCACTAATATAATTGAATCTATTGCTAAAAAAAGTATGGATTCTCTTGCAATTTTTGAAACACTGGGGCAATTTTTCGAGTTTTATAATCCTTTACATTTATCAACTCTGAATTATTTAATTTCAAAATACGCAACAAGCATTAAACCAAATAATAAAAACTATCTAAATGCTTGGAAGCAAATAACCACAGCAATATTTGAGGATGAATTTATTTATCCACTTTTTGAAGAAACAAGGATACTGCACATTAGAGAGGGTGAAGTTGAAGTTCCAGTTAGGCAGTTTCTGATTTCCAATGAATTAGAATTAAAAAAGAATAATATTAAAAACAACTCAAAATCAGTTAATCAAATTTTGGATGATATAACTGGTATTATAGATATTGATGTAATTAGTAGAATGAAACTATG
Source organism: Candidatus Heimdallarchaeota archaeon (assembly GCA_023136245.1). GTDB lineage: Archaea > Asgardarchaeota > Heimdallarchaeia > Heimdallarchaeales > Heimdallarchaeaceae > UBA460. Next base: position 8,460 of record JAGLRO010000006.1, on the reverse strand, counting down.
TAATGAAGCGGTTAAACAAATAGAATCAGCTTCTGCAGTCATAATTGCTCCTACAGACGTGATTTCATTATTCATTATGTTTCATTCAGAAAGTTTTAGAGAAAATCTCCAAAAAACTTCAGGAAAAATAGCTTTTATTTCTCCATTGTGGTCTGGGAATGAGCTTTCAAAATTGGAATTAACAATTCTGCAGAAGACAGATTTTGAACCGAATCTACTCAATATAGTAGATTTATTAAAAGAATCTGTTGATACAATTATTATAGATACTAAAGATAGTGAGCTTGTTCCACAATTACGCGAAGCTGGTGTGACAGTTATTGTTGAGGATTTAAATCCTGAAAATCAACAGACTACTGAATTTCTTGAAACAGTGTTAAAAACTCTAGGAATATCTCTTGAATCAATTTTAGTAGAACCTAAGAAATCAATTGAAGGATTAGGGGAGAAATTAGTTAATCTATTTAGAGCAAGAGACCCAAAGGAAGAAGAAATCCCAGAAATCCCAGAAATTCCTGAAGAAATCACAGATGAAGAAAGTCAAGAGATAATAGAATCTCTTTTTACAGGAATTCCTCATGAAGAAATTCAAACACAGGAATCCAAACCATTTCAAGAAGAGCTAACTCAATTTGAATCAACAGATGCTTTAACTGATGAATTCGAAATGGAAATCATAGATACAGAAGAAGAAGTATCTCCAATACCTGATCTTCCTACAAAAGAGAGCACTCTAGAAAGAGAATATCTGTTTCAAAAAACAGTTGGGCAATTTGCTCTTCCAGGTATTGAACAATTAGCACAATTTGAACTAGAGGAATTAGATTCTTTAGATGTAGATGAACACATAATAACATCAATAATAGATAGAGCGATTTCTTCATCTAATGTTTCCAGTACTGAAGTTGTGTTCTCTGACTTGCTTTCTCTTCAAAACAATCCATTGCTTATAGATAAAATCTATCAAATGATTATGAAGAGATTAGTAAAATTGCGAGAAGTTAATCCGGAAGAAAAAATCGCAGATATGGTAACATATCTTTCGGCTCATAAACCAGAATATTACTCAGAACGACTTGAAGTCCTTCTGGAAGATACAATAAATACAAGGGATGATAAGGCATTCTTCAAGAATTTAAAGATAGCTTCCTTAATAATAAAGAGTTCTTTACTAATAGCTGGAGAAGTGATAGAGAATTTTCTCTCCAAGTACATTCCTATCGAGGATATTTATCTAGAGGATAAACTTCGAAGACTCATTAACGTATTTGCTGTATCTGATTTTAATTTATTTCAGATGGTTTCTCAGATTTTAATAAACATCTATAGGAAAGAACTAGAGAAAACTAAACAGAGTAAAAAAATACTTGATAAAATCATTGCAATCAGTTCAATGTTTGATGGTTGTACTGTAGGTTTATCTCTGATTTTAAGTGGTTCAGATGAAGTATTAGATTCTTTTTCACAGAGACTCGCCAAAAAAAGCATATATACATCCTTCAAAAAGATAGTTTTGGGTATCATCAAGGGATATAGAGAGGGAACCTATGAACAATTAAAAGAAAAATTATTTGGACGCGATGTTCCTGAACAAATAGAATATGAAATGATGAAGAGAAAATATGAAAGTAGTCTTTCAAAAGTAGGCTCAATTCCCCTTGAGATTTTTGCCGAGAGAGTTGGTCATTCAATCGAAAAAACAGAAAAAATAATCTACGACATGATACTAAAGGAAGAGATTCAAGCAAGAATTGAATTAGTTAGTGGAAGACTATACATTGTTCAAGAAAAAGAAGAAATAGAAGAAGAAGCTGAAAAGGAACTAGTTGAAAAAGAAAAAATAATTCAGAAACCTGTTTCTATAAAGAAGTCTTCTTCTACAAAGAAACTTCCTGCTAAGAAGTCTTCTTCTACAAAGAAACCTTCTGCTAAGAAACCTCCTGCTAAGAAGTCTTCTTCTACAAAGAAACTTCCTGCTAAAGATGATAATGTTTAATTTCTTCGAAAAACCTTTTTAGTAATATTTCATCAGATTGATTTATGAAAGTTGCACAGATTGCTGTTATTGGATCAAGTAAACTTGATGAATCTAATAAGGATTTCAAGCTTATAATGGATTTAGGAAAACGACTAGTTGATGAAAATTATCGCATACTCTGTGGTGGTTTGGGGGGTGTGATGGAAGCGGTGTGTAGAGGTGCTAAACTGTCATCCAGATACAGGGAAGGAATGACTGTTGGTATTTTACCTTCTCATGATCTGAATACTGCAAATCCATATATTGACATAAAGATTGCTACTGGAATGTCGATTTCGCGAAACCAGATAATAATTTCATCTGCTGATGCAGTAGTTTCAGCTAGTGGGGGTTCAGGTACATTATCTGAAATTTCTTTTGCTTGGCAACTTGGTAAGCCTATAATTTCACTAGTTGAAACTGGTGGATGGTCGGAAAAAATAGCAGGAAAGAAAATAGATGATTCAAGAAAAGATAAAGTTCATTCTGCAAAAAATATTGAACAAGTGATTTCATTTATTTCAGAAATTCTGAGAAGTAAAAGGAATTGAATACAGTGCATCAATAGATTTTAAAACATCGAAAGCAATTTTATTTCATGCTTATTTGTCTCTTTAAACTAGAAGATATTGGTCCAGTATTAGCTGATATGATTCTCGATCAAAATGTAGTAATCGACGAGACAACTATCGAGAAGTTCAGCTTTTCAGGTTCTATCACTTACTCTTTAATATTTCAAGGAATGCTTCACCTTGAAGATATGACCTCTGAATTATATGGTCCATTTCCTTTTGCTTTCTCTTCTGGTTTTGTTCAATATGCTTTCTCATTCATTGCAGAAGATAAAACAGTTAAAGATAAAAGAATGAAGAAAAACACACTTGGTTTAGTTTTAATGTTAGTTCCAGAAATTGTATCAAAAATCGATGATTTTCGAGAAGAACTTGCAAAAATACTAATCTATAAATTCCACTCTATTTACAAAATAAACCAAGTAAATAAAGAGTTTCTATCGGATATAATACAATCTTATAACAAGATTCTGACTGATTTATTGAGTTCTCAACAAGCTGTTATGCTTTCAAAACAAATTATCGACTTTCTAGCAGTAAAACCCGTGCCATCAGCTAAAAAGGAACTTGAGAATCTAGCAGTAATACATCCAGAAAAATATACAACATTGATCAAAAATTATTATGCCTCCTTCCTTTCTTCCTTACCTTATAAAGAAACCTCTTTTGATGATATCAAAGCAATAATAAAAACAAAAAATTATGCTTTTCATTTTAGAAGAGAAGATCAAGTTGAAGAAGATTTTATCAATACTCAAAAAGCAATAATATTTCTGGTAGATATAAGCAATCGAAAATATAAAACAACATATACAGTTCTATCAAAACTTGAAGAAAAACCCAAAATTGCTTTGGTTGTTTCATTACCTGAAGATATAGAAAAAGCTAGTCACCAGTATGCCAAGTTCTTTACGGGTTTAGAGGGTTATATCAGTGGAATGCCCTTCTTCTCAGCTAGTTTTACATCCACTTCTGAATTTAAAGCCAAAATGCTTGAAGCTTTATTCTGGACACTATCTCCTGCGTAAACATTCTAGATACTTTCTTTCATGATTTTATATTTCTCAATTATTTCTTCTTTTATTTCAACGCCTAACCCATGTTTTTCTGGGACTGTTAAAGTACCATTTTTGTTTAATTCAAAAATAGGATCTATAATGAAATTAGTGTAGTATCTAGAACTCTCACTTATGTCATTTGGTAAAGTGAATGTAGATAGACTTGATATAGCAACATTTTTTGCTCTTCCTATTCCCGTTTCTAACATTCCACCACACCATAATGGGATTTTAATTGTTTTTGCTAAATCATGTATTTTCAGTGTTTCAGTTATCCCTCCAATCCTTGAAGGTTTGACGTTGATTATTTTGCATGCATCTACTTCTATAGCGACTCTTGCATCGTCAACACTCTTAATTGATTCATCTAAACATATTGGAGTGGAAATTTCTTTTTGTAATTTTGCATGATCAATTATATCATAATACTGGAGTGGTTGTTCAATCATCATTAAATCATATCTATCTAATGAATGAAAAATTAATTTATCTTTTAATCTATATGCACTATTGGCATCTACCATAAGCTGTAAATCCGGATAAAAATCTCTAATGAGTTTGATTATTTCAACATCCCATCCTGGTTCTATTTTGATTTTTACTCTCTTGTAATTTCTCTCGATTGCGCCTTTTATCTTATCTAAAAGAATTTCTGGGCTATCTTGAATTCCTAAAGAAATACCTGCAGGGATTTCTTTTTTTTCCCCGTTTACTAATTCTTTAAGTGACTTTTCATTCATTTTCCCGTAAAGATCCCATAAAGCATCCTCCACACAAGCTTTTGCCATTTGATTACCTTTTATTTTATTAACCATTTTGGGGTATTGTTTAGGATCTTCAATCTGTGAATCTTTCAACCAAGGAATAATGTAATCGGAAATAATATGTTTACTTGAATTAATCGTTTCCCCTGAATACCAAGGTCCTTGTTCAGAAACACATTCTCCCCATCCAACAAATCCTTCTGAATGAAGACTAATAAGTAAAATATCCCGTTTCTGTGTTACTCCAAAGCTTGTTCTGAAAGGATGTCTTAAATTCATTTCTACTAGATAGATTGTTGCCTTTTCAACATTCATTTTCCACACCAATTGTATTGTTTTTATTTATTTCAAATATTTCAGTATTTAATAATGCTATTTACTCATAGTTAGAGTCAATTTTTTGTAAGACGTGATAACATGTAGTATTTTCTTTATATTGTTTTACTATGAAATCAACTGCTGTATATCCTTTTTTAAAATATGTGCCAAATACTTTTCGAGTTTTCTCTCTCCATTCAATAATTCTTTCTTTACTTTCCTTTAGCATCACATAGAAATTATGGGGAATCTGAACGAATAGAAAAGGTAACGAAATGTCTAGATTCATACTATTAACTGCTAAAATATCTCCATTCAATTTGGACTCTATTGCGTTATATTTGCTTTGAATCACAAACTCTGAGTAATCGGAGAAATTACCATTCAATCTCTCTTTTACATGTTTTGAATTCAAGAACCAATTACAATAGAATCTATCAGTATCAATACCTCTATTTAGATCATCTAGCATTTCTCCCCAATAATTTTCATAATGAGTGTTACAAGTAACTCCCAATTTATGTAAATTCAAATAACAATTCTTTGACTGCAAAGGATCAAAAGTCCAGTTAATGCATTCATAATTATGTTTTAATGCCCACTTTCTTTGTTCAGCTTTCAATTGAAACCCTATTCCTTCATTCTGAAATTGTTTTCTTACAGCATTTTGATGTGAATAAATAAAAACTCCATATGGATCTTTTTTACCAACCCATCCCCAACAATATCCGATCATCTTATCTCCCTTAAATGCACCTATAACTACTCCACCACTATTCTGTGTTGCTTGATGCAGTATTTTAGGTACCAGCTCTCTATCTGGCATGTTCCATGCATCTTGTTGGATTTCTTCTACTCTATCAAAATCATCAAAAGAAGCTAATTCCCTGAATTCAATCCTTTCGCTCATTGTAATGTGTTTAAATTTACTTGATAAAAAATTTACTGTATCTTGAATTATCTGCCAGACATTAGCTTTTAGGAATCTTTATTTTGGTTTAGGCAGTTTCTTCTTCAAACGAATCGTTTTTAAGTGTTCAAACATGAAAAATCCCAACCAAATGCGCTGTGGAGGGAGTATTCTTAGCTTTCAAAAGAAAGAGATAAGACTGTTTTGTTGGTCAATATTTCAAACAAAATCATAGAGAAAGCTTTTGCGAGATTTGTTGGAGTAAATCTTTCTCCACCTGTATGCCTTCGAATTTTGAACTGCAATTGATTAATAATTGTCTGTCGATTTTCCTCAATATAGATATTAGGATCTTGAATGTATTTTGTATATTGCTTAATGTCAATAAGGGGCAATGCCATTTGGGGGTATTCTTCAAAAACACTGAACCATGTGTCTAAAAGATATTTCAAGTATTTTTGAGGATCTCCCATATCCTGAACACCAAATTCGCCCATTGCCATTCTTCTAAGAGCAAGTTCAATGTTTCTTTCAATTATACGTCTTTTTGATTCGTTCATATCTCTTCGAAGTTTCATTATTTCAAAAATAGGTTGTTCAATGGTTCCAAGTATCTGTTCGATTCTTCCTTGGTCCTTCTGTGGTTGTATTGGTATCTGAAATTCTTGTTTTGCAACAGATATTTGTTCTTCTATTATCTTCTTCTTTGTTTCAATCCGTCTCTTGAATGTTTCCTTTAGTTTATCATAATATGGTTCTAGAATTGAAAATGATATCAAATCGTAAAAAAGATCTTCACCTTCGGAGAGTGGATATTTTAATGTAAGATTTTGATAGATACTACCAATTGATCTAGCTTTTTCGATTGTCTCATGTTCCTGCAACGTAACTTCTATAGTATGAGCAAAGATAGATGCTATAAAACGAACATCAATGAGAAACTCACCGACTTCATAATATAGATTCACTTCAGATAGAGCATTGAAAAGATTACGACGAACTAGTATTTCAATAATAATGCTGTCCTCAATATTCATAGAATTTAGATCTATAAAATTTTGAATAATTATGCTCATTGAACGTGTAACACTCTTTAAACTATTCACATGAGACGATAGTAATCCAACAAATTCATCATCTGTACAAACTGCTTTTTTATCTGTTGCTTCAAGTAAAGCAGAGATATCTTCAGCATAGTATTGAGCGTCGTATTTCTTTATGATATCTTCAGTAATAATTATCCCATAGATTGACAATGCCATGTCTTTCTTTTGCGGTGAAAGAAACCCTATGTCTGTTTTTAGTTGTTTTCTTAATTCATTTAGAAAAGTGGGTTGTGTAAGGATGAAATGTCGTATTTTTGGATCTAATGAAGAATATAGTTTGTTAAAATCACTTACAATTTCTACTACATCTTTAAGACTATACCTTAGTTCAAGCGTATCTCTTATTTCATCACTCATTTCTGTCACCTTCTTGATAGTTTTGAATCATTGACCTTAAATTCGCATATTGAAGTATTTCATTGTAACCTATTACTGATGTCGTTTTCCACTCTCGTAGTTCAGATTTTGCTATAGCTGAAGCCCAATCGATTTCTCCTTTCACGTTTTTTTGAATTTCTCTCATTATAACAGCTAGTGAAGCAGCAGGTATGAGTCTATTATCACTAAACCTAGTGTCAGTAATATAAGAAAAAATCAGAAGATCGTCATTTTCCAATGAAATATATTCAAAAATAATCTTGATGGTATCATTTGTTGACTTTGAACGATAATAAGAAGATGCGGGAACAGCAATTGTACTGCTAAATTGCAAATCAGGAAAATGATTAAAGATTAATCCAAAATTCTTTGGAAACATTGATTGTTGAATTAAATTAAGTAAACTTGTTGGTGTAACTTCATCCACATTCATAATCTCATTCAGACCAGAAGGAAAGGCAAACGATGCATTTTTTATCTTGATGTAAGGTGGAGCAATTAATAGTTCTCCTCCACAGTCACAACTCACACCTGGTATTTGTGTGTCCATATTGTAGGTTTTTTTGCATTCGCCAATGCATTGAATTTCATCATGTAAAACATGGACCCTTAATAAAATTGCAGAGATTAACATTGGAGCTAATCCTATTTGTTCAATACCCCTTTCTCTCATACTATTTTCAGTGAAAATCTGCCAATTATAGAACTGACCCATTTTATTCAGATTTCGTTTTAGTTCGCTTATCTTATTTTCTTCATTTTTTTCTGATAATTCTTCTTGCATATCTATTCTTCTGATAATTCCAGATAAAGAGTGCAAGATAAAAGATATTTCATCTATTGCTTTCAGAATTTCCAAATCTGAGAAATTTGAAATAACAAAGTTAATTAGTGATTTATTCTCGAATTCCTGCTTTATCAAAGAAATATCTGGTGATAAGACTGAATCATGACCTTTTTGCCAAGTTATAAATCTGGTTCCTTCAAGAATTAAATCATCTTCAAAGGATGATTCTGAGAAACTGATTTTTTCCAATTCGTGTTCTATCATTTCTCTAGAACTTTCATCTTTGAGAAATTCAGCATCTCCAATTACTTTTGCTATGTGTGAAGGTAAACCTGTTTCTTTTCCTGGAAATCCTGAAATAAGAATATTCATTGAATGAAATTCATCTTGCTTTTTCATACTCAACATTAAATTTCCATTTAACATATATGAAGCTAATCATAGTTTTCGGTAATTTGGTGAATCTAGCTGATTAATCACCATTTACCAGAGAAACTAGCAATGGTACAACAACATCAATATATCTTTTCAGTTTTCAATAATTTCGCTT
>JAGLRO010000059.1 GCA_023136245.1 Candidatus Heimdallarchaeota archaeon | reverse complement strand
GGATATCATCCACCGAAGCTTATCAATGGTAAATCATTTGATGATTGTGCTGAATGTCATTTTTGTGAATTAATATGTCCTGAATTCTCTATATTTGTTATTGTTCCAGAAAAAGAAGAAGAAGGAGAGAAGGAAGATGAATGAGAAAACTGAAATACCTAATGTTCGAACAGGAATGCATTATACAACTGGTAACCATGCAGCTGCAGAAGGTGCCCTTGCTGCAGGCTGTATATTTTTCGGAGGGTATCCAATAACACCCAGTTCTGAAATTGCAGAACACATGTCTATTCGATTACCCCAAATAGATGGACATTTTGTTCAATTTGAAGATGAAATTGCATCAATTGCTGGACTTCTTGGAGCTTCGTGGGGAGGTTCTAAAAGCATGACAGCAACTTCAGGTCCAGGATATTCTCTGATGGTTGAGAACATAGGTTTAGGAATGATGACTGAAACTCCTTGTGTGATTGTTAATGTTCAGAGGGGAGGACCTTCAACTGGTTTACCCACATTAGTAGGTCAACAAGATATTATGCAAACAAAGTGGGGTTCTCATGGAGATTATGAACCAATAGCACTCTGCCCTAGTAGTGTTCAAGAGTGTTTTGATCTAATAATTACAGCGTTTAATTTCTCTGAACAATACAGATTACCTGTAACATTTCTAATGGATGAAACACTTGGTCATATGAGTGAGAGATTAATTATTCCAGCTAAAGAAAAAATCAAGATTGTCAATAGAAAGAAACCTACAGTTCCTCCAGAAGAATATCTCCCGTATAAACCAGATAAAGACCTTGTTCCTCCAATGGCTACTGCAGGTGAAGGTTATAATGTAATGATGACTGGTCTTACTCATGATGAAAGAGGTTATCCTGTAATTACAGCTGAAGCTCAAGAACTGAATGTAAAACGAATAAATGATAAAATCAGATTGAACAAGAATAAAATAATTAAATTAGAAGAATACATGTTAGAGGATGCGGAAATCGCGTTAATCTCATTCGGTTCAACTGCAAGAGCAACTAAAGGAGCTGTAAGTAGAGCAAGAGAAAAAGGCATCAAAGCAGGATTGCTAAGACTAATTACAATATGGCCTTTTCCAGATGAAAGAATAGAAACACTTGCAGATCAAGTAAAAGTAATCATGGTCCCTGAGATTAATTATGGTCAAATAACTAGAGAAGTTGATAGAGCAGTTCATGGAAAAACTGAAGTTAAAGGAATTTTCAAACTGGGAGGAGCTTTACATACTCCAGAAGAAATTCTAAATGAAATTGAGAGGAGAGTAAAATGAATAAAGATGAAACAGAGTTAATAGAAGCTCATGAACATCCTTTAGATGTATATCTGAGAGATGGTAGAATACCTCATATCTTTTGTCCAGGTTGTAGTCTGGGTTCGATAGCAACAATTATTGTTGATGCGATATTAGAAGCCAATTTAGACCCTAAAAATGTTTCAGTCGTTTCTGGTATAGGTTGTACTGGAAGAATTGCAGGTTATCTAAATTTTGATAGTTTTCACACAACACATGGAAGAGCAATACCATTTGCAATAGGTCTTAGTGTTACAGATCCTGAACGAAAAGTAATTGTTGTTTCAGGGGATGGTGATTTATTTGCGATTGGGGGAAATCATTTTATTCATGCTGCTAGAAGAAATGCAGATATTACAGTTATTTGTGTAAATAACTTCAACTACGGAATGACAGGTGGTCAAGTAGGTCCGACATCATATATTGGACAATTCCAATCAACAGCACCTTACGGATCCCTAGAAGAACCATTTAGTTTACCATATTTAGCTGCTTCTTGCGGTGCAGTGTATGTTGCAAGATGGACTGCTCTTGATGTTAGACGAACAAAAGAATCTCTTGTTGAAGCGCTTCAAAAGAAAGGTTTCTCATTTGTTGAAATCTTAGGAAGTTGCCCCACAACCTTTGGACGTCGAAACCAATTAGCTGAAGGCAAGAAAATATTAGAATACTTCAAGGAAAAAGCAATTCTTAAACATGGGGCAGATACAAGAGAAGTTGATATTTCAAAAGATAGTGAATTTGCTGTTGGAAAATTTGTAGATATTGAAGATAAAGATACATTAACAGACCATCTTTTGCAACTTCAGAAAATTGCTAAAGCATCAGCAAGAAAGGGGGGAAAAATATGAGCCGAATTGAAGTTCGTTTTGCAGGTTTTGGTGGTCAAGGTATTGGACTAATGGGAAGACTTGTTGGTGAAGCAGTAGCTTTACACGAGAAAAATAAGAATTCAGTAATGACTCAAAGTTATGGACCTGAAAGCAGAGGAGGAGCAAGTAGTTCTGATGTCGTTATCAGTGAGGGAGAAATAGATTATCCTAAAGCAACAGAACTTGATTATTTTGTTGTCTTGTCCGAAGAAGCTTATCAAAAATATATTCCAAAACTAAAGAAGGGGGGGATTCTATTCGTGGAAGAGGATTTAGTAAGACTCGATGATCAATCGAAAAAAGCTAAAGAAATATACAAGATTCCTGCTACTAAAATAGCTGAATCTCTTGGAAGCAAAATATTTTCCAATATAGCCATGCTAGGATTTGTTTGTGCAAATTCAAAAGATATTGTTTCAGAAGAAGCTCTTGTTAAAGTTATGAAGAAGAAGATTAAAGCTAGATATGTGGAAAAGAATCTAATAGCATTTCAAATGGGTAAGGAATATAAACACGAAGGATGAAAAGATGAGGAAAATAGGTATTTTTGTTTATTGCTTAAGAGATAGACCAGTTCATTTTGCCAAGAATTTAAATGCTATAATTAAATAAATAAAAGTTGAAAAGATATGAAAATAGGTGTCTACATCTGTGAATGTGGAAGCAATATTGCTGGTACGATTGATGTTGAGAAAGTAGCATCAAGTGTAGAAACATTACCAAATGTTGCTGTTAGTCGAGTGTACAAATATAGCTGTTCAGAACCAGGACAAGCAATCATCAAAAACGACATAGAAGAGCTTAATCTTGACAGGATAATTGTTGCTGCATGTTCTCCAAGAATGCATGAACCTACATTCAGAGCTGTTCTTGAAGAAAAGGAAATGAATCCTTATGTTTTGGAGATGGTAAATATTCGGGAACAATGTTCATGGGTTCATTCAGACATCAATCTTGGAACTGAGAAAGCAACCGCACTTCTAACTGGAGCTGTACTCAAAGTAGCTGAAATGGTGCCATTAGAGAGAAAAAAAGTTGGAGTAACTCCAAAAGCCCTAGTTATTGGAGGTGGTATTGCAGGGATACAAGCTGCTTTGGATATTGCTAATACAGGATTTCTAGTCACACTAGTAGAGAAAAGCTCAACCATTGGAGGAATAATGGCTCAACTAGATAAAACATTTCCAACACTGGATTGTTCACAATGTATTTTGAGTCCTAAAATGGTTGATGTGAGACGTCATCCAAACATAACATTGTTAGCAAATGCAGAAGTAGACGAAGTAGATGGTTATGTTGGAAATTTCAAAGTCAAAATAAAGAAGAATCCGCGGTATGTTATTGAAGATAAATGTACTCTTTGTGATGACTGTGTACCAGTTTGTCCAGTCATTGTTCATGATCAATATAATGAAAATTTATCTCCAAGAAAAGCAGTATTTATAGCATATCCGCAGGCAATTCCAGCTTCATATATTATAGATCCAGACACTTGCTTAGGTATTGAACCTTTAATTTGTACAAAATGCAAAGACGTTTGTGGACCTGAAGCTATTGATTTCGATATGCAAATGGAGATTGTAGAAGATGAATTTGGTGCTATTGTTGTTGCTACAGGCCTCGAAACATATCCAATAGAAAATATAGGTGAGTATGGATATGGATCAATCCATGATGTTATTTCAGGATTAGAATTTGAGAGGATTTTAGCAGCTAATGGACCGACGATGGGAGTGATAAGAAGACCTTCTGATGGCAAAATCCCTAAAACAATTGTTTTTGTTCACTGTGCAGGTTCTAGAGATCCAGCTAAGCATCTCCCTTATTGTTCAAAGATTTGTTGTATGTACTCAACTAAACATGCATTAATGTATAAACATCAAGTTCATGATGGAACTGCTATTAACTTCTATATTGATATCCGGACAGGGGGGAAGGATTACGAAGAATTTTACCAAAGAGCATCCGAAGAAGAGAAAGTTATCTACATAAGAGGAAAAGTTTCAGAGTTAATACAAGAGGAAAATCAGATTTTAGTTAAAGGAGTAAATACTATTACTACTGAAACAGTTGAGATCCATGCTGATATGGTTGTATTAGCAACAGGCATAGTGCCAAGTGAAGGAACATTAGAGATTTCTAAATTATTAAGATTATCAACCGATATAAACGGATTTGTTAAAGAAGCGCATCCTAAACTTAAACCTGTAGAAACTTCTATCACAGGAGTGTTTGTTGCAGGAACAGCTACAGGTCCAAAAGATATTCCTGAAACAGTATCACAAGCAGGAAGAGCTGCAATAAGAGCTTGTAATATATTATCAAAATCAGAACTTGAAGTAGAAGCTACAATTGCGCAAGTTAATGAAATACTATGTAGAGGTTGCGGTATATGTGTCAGTGCATGTCCATATAGTGCAATTGAGTTAGAACTCGTGAATAAATATGGTCATAGTTTCGAAGTTGCTAGTGTGAATGAAGCTGTATGTAAGGGTTGTGGATCCTGTGCAGCTGCATGCTTGAATGGAGCTATAAATCATCTTGGTTTTACAGATAACCAAATATTGAATCTAATACAGGCATTGAGTGAGGCGTATGAATAGAAAAGGAGAAAATAAAGGAAAAATAATAAGAAAAATTAACATCCAAATTGCTGGATTTTTAAGCAACAAAATTGCATGAAGACAATAAAACATGAAGTTAAAAAATACAGTTAGATTTGGTTAAAATTAATGGAGAAAGAAAAATGAAAGTAGCTCTAATAGGTTTGGGAAATCCGATAGTTGGAGATGATGCAATTGGGATCAAAGTAGTTGATTACATTAGAGAGTCTTTTTCGCTTCCAGATAATGTTGAGATAATTGAAGATGTATCTTTAGCTGGTGTTGGCTTGGTGGAGCACTTTCGTGGTTTTGATAAAGTAATTCTTGTTGATTCAATTCAAACTGGAATTCATCCCCAAGGAACTGTTGTTCATTTAAAACAAGAAGATTACTCGAATGCACTTCATATCTCCGATTATCATAATATGGATTTCTTTACTGCATTAGAGTTCTGTTATCAAGTTTATGATGATATACCAAAAGATATTACTATCATAGGAATTGAGATAATCAACGTCTTAGAGTTTAGTGATGAGCTCTCAACAGAGCTCTTTGAAAAGTTCGATAAAATAGTTAATGAGGTTTACAAAAAGATTCTCCTTGAACTGAAGAAAGAGGTACAAACAAATGTCTTATGAATATATAAAATTCGGTCCTGAAGAAAAAGAATTTATTTCTAAAATTGAAGAGATTTCAGGGCAGAACATCTATAGCTGTTATCAATGTGGCAAATGTTCTGCTGGTTGTGCATTTAGTAGCAGAATGGACAAAACTGTTAATCAGATAATTCATTTTATCCAAATGGGACAAAAAGACAAAGTATTGCAAGCTAATACACACTGGATTTGCTCCAGTTGTTTGACATGTTCTATCCGTTGTCCAAGAGAGATAGATGTTGCAGCTTTAATGGAAGCGGTTCGTGAATATATTCTAAGAGAAGAACCAGAAAAGGTTAAAATCGCAGATTTACCTAAAGAAGTTATCGAAAAACTTCCGAATATTGCTTTAGTGGGTAATTTTCGCAAAATGACAGGGTGAGATGAATGGTTGAATATTCCTACTTTCCTGGTTGTAATTTGAAAACAGATGCTAAAGGTTTTGAGAAATCAGCTATAGCAGTAAGTAAGAAACTCGAATGTGAATTAGTTGAGATACCTAATTGGAACTGTTGTGGTACAGTACATACCATGACTACAGATAATCTAATGAAACGTATTGCTCCAGTAAGGATTTTAGCAAAATCTAGAAACCATTTAGAAGAGTTGGATAACACGAAGAATCAAGTTGTTACACTTTGTTCAATGTGTAATAGCACGTTAAAGATAGTTAATGCAGAAATGAAAGAAGATTTAGATGCTTTGGAAACAATCAATTACCAATTAGATGAAGATAATGAAACATACTCGAATGATATGGAAGTAAAGCATTTTCTTGAAATTCTTAGAGATTCTATAGGATTCGCTTCGATTAGAGAAAAAGTTGTTAAACCTCTAAATGGATTGAAAGTTACTGCCTATTATGGTTGCATGTTATTGCATCCTGATGAAGCAAAAATAGATGATTATGAAATGCCTTCAGTCCTAGAAGATTTGGTGGAAAGTCTAGGAGCAGAATCAATATTTTCTCCGTTGTTTAAATATTGCTGTGGTTCTTACCATATTGTTGAAAATGAAGATATAGTTACAGACCAAGTAAAGAAAATCACTAATGATGCTATATCACGAGGAGCAAATGCTCTGGTTGTTGCATGTCCTTTATGTGCATATAACTTAGATCAACAACAAAAAATGTTAATGGAGAAATCTGGGAAAAAGGATGTTTTACCGATTTTTTATTTTAGTCAGTTAATGGCTATTTCTATGGGGGAACCTATTGAGATAAATCATTTTGAAGATCACAAAATTGATCCTCGGGAACTACTAAATAAGCTGAAAATTGAGGTATAAAAATGTCAAATACAAAAACCGTACCAAAAAAGAAGAAAAAAGAAGAAACCGGAATGGTTAAAATTTACATTATGGGGCAAGCCTATGATGTTCCTGCTACTCTCACAATTATGAAAGCTATGGAGTACGTGGGATATAAATTTACAAGAGGTTCAGGTTGCAGAGCAGGTTTCTGTGGAGCTTGTTCTACTATTTATAGAAAAGAAGGAGATTTTCGAATTTATACAGCTTTAGCATGCCAGACTATAGTTGAAAATGGAATAGTACTTGCACAATTGCCATTTATTCCAGCAGACAAACCTGATTATGATATTAATACTTTGACTCCTTCAGCTAATGCTATTCTTAGATATTTTCCTGAAGTAGCAAGATGTCTAAGTTGTAATGCATGTAGTAAAGTATGTCCTCAAGAAATAAAAGTAATGGATTATGTGCAGCATAGTCTTCAAGGACAAATTACAAGAGCAGCAGAGGAAAGTTTTGATTGTGTAACATGTGGATTATGTGCAATCAGATGTCCTGCAGAAATACCCCAATACCATGTTGCACAATTAGCTAGAAGATTACATGGGAAATATCTTATGAAAACTCCTGATTATCTTGATATAAGAATTAAAGAGATTAACGAAAGTAAATTTGAAGAAGGTTTCAAGGAACTGATGTCTCTTACAAAGAAAAAACTAGAAGAGAAATACAAGAATAGAGATATGGAGAGCAACTAAAATGGGTGAAAGAAAATGAAACTTATAGGTGGATATACAGAAGAAATGCGAAAATCAATTGATAATGTAAATAAAACTCGCAGTAAGCGTATTAATGAAGTCATGGAACACATGACAATGCAAGAACGTGATGATGTTCTAAAAAATTACCATCCTGATTACAAAGTAGATATGAAAAGAGCGTTAGCTTATGGGAATAATAAAGGTGACATTGTTCCATTAGAAGTAGCTGATGTTCTTGAGTCTTATCCCATTATTAATCCCGAGGATATTGATCTTTCGCAAATTGATTATGATGTTAGCGTTCTTATAATCGGAGGGGGAGGAGCTGGCACTTCTGCAGCAATATGGGCAAATTACTCAGGTGTTCCTATTGATGAAATTCTTGTATGCAATAAACTGAGACATGGAGATGCCAATACAGTTATGGCTCAAGGCGGTATTCAAATTGCAGATAGACCTGAAGATTCTCCATTAATACATTATCTTGATGCTGTTGGTGGAGGTCATTTTGATAATATTCCTGAATTAGCAAAAGCTCTGGTAAATGATGCTCCAACCATCTTAAAATGGCATAAGGATTTAGGTGTGATGTATGACCTAGACGAAGAAGGTAATTTCTTAGTTCTATCAGGTGGAGGTACATCTCGCTTTCGAATGCATAGTGCAAAAGATTACACAGGTTTAGAAATCTTTAGAGTTGTCAGAGATGAATTTAGAAATCTTAAAATTCCAGTACTTGAATTCACCCCAGCAATAGAATTAATCACAGATGAAACAGGAAGAATCGCAGGAGCTGTTTTATATCATTTAGAAACAAAACAATACTTTGTTGTTAGAGCAAAAACAACCATTATGAGTACTGGTGGTTTTGGTAGATTACACGTATCAGGCTTTCCAACAACAAATCATTATGGGGCGACGATGGATGGTGTTTTAATGGCATATCGAGCAGGAGCTAAGTTAAGAAACCTAGAATCCACTCAATTCCATCCAACAGGAGCAGCTTACCCAGAACAAATAGTTGGCTTGCTTATTACAGAAAAAGTTAGAGGTTTGGGAGCACAGGTACTTGGGAGAAATGGAGAACAAATATGTTACCCCCTTGAACCTAGAGATGTAGAAGCATCAGCTATTATAAGATGCTGTACAAGTACTGACAATTATTTGGAAACCCCAACAAGCATGAGAGGAGTTTGGTTAGATTCTCCTCTAATCGAAGAAATAAGAGGAAAAGGAACAATTCTAAATAACCTTTCTGCTATGGATCGTATGTTCCAAAGATTTGGTATTGATATGACAGTAGATCCTCTCCTTATCTATCCTTCACTCCATTATCAAAATGGGGGTATTCTTCATGATGAATGGTGCCATAGTTCTGTTCCAGGTTTACTAGTTGCTGGAGAAGTTTCAGGTGGAGTACATGGTAAGAACCGTCTGATGGGTAATTCGCTACTTGAAATTAATGTATTTGGACGTCGTGCAGGTATTGAAGCTGCAAAAGAGATTAAAAAAGCAAAAACAGGAAAATTATCCTTAGATCATGTCAGAAAATCAATATCTGTAATAGATTCTTTAGGTCTAAAAGAAAAACGATACGGACCAATGATTCTCCCTGAATATAGAAGTGATGTTGTTAGAGATAGGTTAGTACAGCTTTATGAAAGCACATACTAATTTCTCTTCTATTTCTCTTTATAAAGAACATTTTTATTTCAGCAGAAAATAGCTATTTTATGCAAAACACATATGTTTTCCTCAGACACGCAAAAGTAAAAAAAGATACTTCTGAACACTCTGAAAAGTGGGTGCTATCTGATGAGGGAATTAAATTTATTGAAGAAGTTGTAGCTACTGGGATTTTTGATGATGTAGAAAATATAATTTCATCTTCTCAGAAGAAAGTTATTCAAACTGCTTATTTTCTTGCAGATCGATTAAACAAGGATATACTGACAAATCCAAGCTTAAATGAGATAGACAAAGGTTCAGAATTAATTGAAGATCCAGAAGAGTATGAGAAACAAGTTATAAAAGTACTTGAAAAGCCAGATGAAAGCATTTCGGGATGGGAAAAAGCAAATCAAGCATTGAAAAGATTTCAACTAGGGATGGATAGAATAGAAAAGGAACATTCTCACAAGAAAATATTGATAGTCACTCATGGTATTGTTTTAACACTCTACTTCGCGAGTATTCGGAAAGAATCAATGAAAGAAATCATTTCGAGATGGAAAAATCTGAAAAGCTGTGCTTGGGGGATTGTCAAGGATAAGAAAATAATCCACGATGTTGTAGATTGAGCTATTGTCAAAGAGGGAAAGGTAATAAAGGATATAATTGAGAAAAATTAAAACATAATAAGGTTTGAATCCTTTTTTTAATTACACAAGATGTCAAAGCATCGGTTATCATTGATCTTGTTCTAGTAAACATAATTTCTTTCTTTCTACTCAACTTCTTTCTGTTTTTATATTATTACAAAAAGTCCAAATATAGTTGCATTTTTGTTTGTTATAAAACCTTAAGACAAACAAAATCTAAATCATTTTCATAGATTGTTAAATGAAGGAAGAATAAAATGATAAGAAATAAAATAGATATAATATTATTTACCTTTATCTGTTCAATAATACTAACACCTCTTTTTCTTACACCTTCAACTCTAGCTAATAACAACACTCACTCCTTCTCTTCACTTCTCTTTCAATTTATGATTTATTCATTGACACTTTAATTACATTTTTATTGAACGTACACAGATTAGTAGAATAACGATATTAAGGTTCTCACATGAAAAGGGGTCACTATACAATACTGGTAACCATAACTACTCTACTATTAATAGTCAACATCACTGCATTCAATCCTATGTTAAACAATGACAATGTAATTGCAGAAAATCAAGCTAATGATGTTGATTCAGCAATATTAGATAGCTATACTTTATGGACAACGACTGAAGTAGTATCGACAGAAAGCTCTCAAAGATCACTGCGACCTTCTATTGCAGTAGATAGCAAAGATAATGTTCATATTGTCTGGCACGATTTAACAAACTATAACGGAGCAGGGAGCGATGAAGACATCTTTTACAAATGCTGGAATGCAACAACTAGATCATGGACTACAACTATCATAGTATCTACAGAAAGTAATGGTAATTCAGTAGCTCCAAGTATAGCTATTGATGAGAATGATAACATACACATAGTTTGGCGAGATCCTACTAATTATCTAGGGTCAGGTTCAGATTGGGATATTTTTTACAAACAGAGATTTTCAAATGGAACATGGAAAGCTGCAGAAGTAGTATCAACTGAAAGTACATTTAATGTAATTTGGTTACATATTGCAGTAAAAAATGACGAAGCTTATGTAGTTTATCAAGATAATACAAATTATCTTGGATCAGGTTCTGACAATGACATCATGTATAAGAAACGATTTATCAATGGAACTTGGACTGTAGCGGAAGTAGTATCAACGGAAAGCAACCTACTTTCAAGATTTCCGTTTATTGTTATTGACAACGATTTGAATCCTCACATTTCTTGGCAAGATTCTACAAACTACTTGGGTTCAGGAAGCGATGAGGATATCTTCTATAAATGGAAAGATTCATCTACAGGAATTTGGTCTTCAGCAGAAATTATATCAACTGAAAGTTGGGCAGAATCTCAAAGAGTCTCAATGGTAATAGATGATACTGGAAACAAACACCTTGTGTATTTTGATAGCTCAAATTATAATGGAGCGGGGAGTGATAGAGATATATTTTACAAAAGCTGGAATACAAGTTCATCCACTTGGAATGCAGCAGAAGTTATTTCAACAGAGAGCTCGAGTTCTTCTGAAGTTCCTTATTTGATATCTGACAAATTAGGTAATCTACATTGTTTCTGGTTCGACACAACTAATATCAATGGAGCTGGAATTGATCAAGATATTGTTCACAAGATTTGGAACTCTACTCTAGAAAGTTGGGGTTCTGTTAGAGTTATTTCTACTGACAGTACTGGTAATTCCTGGCGTCCCGTGGCTGCAATTGACAGTATGTATGTAATCCATGTAGTTTGGCTAGATATAACCCCTAACTACAAGGGTTCAGGAATCGACATTGACATCTTTTATTCAAAAGGTATTGAACCAGATTTACTTGAAGAAATTTCAATTGTAAGCGCTCCTGAAGATTTTTCATATTTAATTAATACAACAGGGAATCAGCTTTCGTGGTTATTAACAGACGATAATGTCACTAATCCAAGATATGTCATCTACGAAAATGGTACTGAAGTTACTAACCAATCATGGAGTTCTAATGTTCCTATAATTCTCAATGTAGATGGTTTGTCATTAGGAGGATATAATTTTACACTTGAAGCTGATGATGGATGGGGACATATTGTTAAAGACACTGTAATTGTTTCAGTGGTTGAAGAACTAGAAGATCCCGAAAAATTTACTTTTGAGAAGATTAAGGATGTATTTTATGGTTTGATTACTGTAGTGGGTGTTGTCGGATTGACGATGTTAATAATGTGGAGGAGAAAATAATGGTATCTAAAAAAGTTATATTACATAGAATTGTTTCATGGTGGCTCGCTGCATTTTCAGTTATTACAATTGTTTTGGGTTATGCGGTTTCCAGAAAATGGGTCACTAATGTAGACTTCTATACTCGCTTACACATGATTTTTGAGTGGAGTTTCATTGTACTCCTTCTTTATCACACTTTATATACACTAATCTTCGTGAGATCAAGATCATCATATTTGCTAAGAAGTCCAAAAAAGCACTGGATTAGACTAATCCAGCAAACAACAAAATGGCTAATTCTAGTATTTAGTACATTGATAATAATTTCAGGGTTGAACAGATATGAATGGGTTGGAGGAGCTTTTGAAAGCTGGATGCCAACGCGATTTCACAGACTATTTGACGTATTCTTAGTGACTTTCATAATTATTCATGTGATGGCTGGAGCTAAAATCTTCTTCAATCGGAATAAAGTTAGGAACTGGGGTGTTAATGTTCTCATACTAATATTAGGTGGGTTATTAATAGCAGGTACAATATATCTGGAAGTTGCTAATTCTTTACTTTTCTAATTCTAGTAAAATTGTTCTTGCACTTTATTTTTCAGAATTAATAGGAATAAAAAGAAAACATTAGACAAACTTCAGAAAATAGGAATCAATAGTAAAGATTCTAAGAATCCTTTCAAGATGAATGAACAACAGTATCTGGGTAGGCATTGGAATTGATGTACTTAATAGCAGAGCTAGTTTAAGGTTTTCTTAGTGATAATTGAATTCCTTTAGCCTTATTTCATTCGTGTAAGGCAAGTATTCCCTTCCAATAAGGTCCTCTAAACGACAAGGTTATTTCATATTCTCCCCTAACAGGGTGATTGCAGTAATTTGCAAAGGTATATATATAAACAGCTGACACAAAAAAACTAATGAGCTATCTAATTTTAAATGGAATGTTCAAAGATGATTCTTTCATTCCCAAGATTGAAAAGATTGTTTCTGAAGAATTCCAAAAACAGAATATTAATGGAGAAACAATCATTCTTCATGAGCATGACATAAAACCATGTCTGGGGTGTTTTAAATGCTGGGTACAAACACCAGGTATTTGTATAATTGATGATTATGGTAGAGAAGTTGCAAAGAAGAATATTCAGTCAGACAATTTAGTTTATATCACTCCAATCACTTTTGGTGGTTATTCAGCTGAATTAAAAAAAGCTGTAGATAGATCAATTGGATTAATATCTCCTTACTTCAGAGTTTACAAAGACGAAATCCATCACGAAACAAGATATGATAGATATCCAAATTTATTTGTTTTTGGTGTTTTAGAAAATCCTAATCCTGAAGAAGAGGAAATTTTTTCAACACTAGTTAAAAGAAATGTTCTCAACAATTTTGCTCCAAAGCATTCTTCTCAAGTAATCTATTATTCTGATGATGAGTCTGAAATCATAAGGAAAATTGCTGATGGTTTAAGTGTTTTAGGTGATGAAAATGTCTAAACAAGTTACACTTCTAATGTGCAGTCCACGTAAAAAACAAAGTGCATCTTATTCTTTAGGATCTTATGTAACCAGTTTGCTTGAAGAAAAAGGAATAACTGCAAAAATCTTTCAAATATATAATACTCTTCGAGATTCAGACAAAATAGATGAAATGGTTAAAGCGATTGATGCTAGTGATATTTTAGTACTTTCGTCACCACTTTATGTCGATTCAGCTCCTTTTATGACTATCAAGTTGATGAATCTGATAGCCAAAGAAAAACAGGAAGGAAAAATAAGGAAAAAAGAAAGATTAATTCTTGCAATCTCTAATGCAGGATATCTAGAATATTTTCATAACAACATAGCAATAAGAATCTATGAACAATTTGCAAAAGAAAATGAATTCACATGGGCTGGAGGGCTTCCAATAGGTGCTGCTGGGATGTATACCTCAATGTCTATTTCAGATTTCCTGAAACAATTTGAGGGATTACCTGAAGAAGATCCAAGACACGAGTACTTTTGTAAACCTGCTAGGATCCTTGATTTTGTTATAAAAACATCTGTTGACTATTTATCAAAGGGAGAGATAGTTCCTAGAGATGAATTGCAGAAATTGGAGTTCATATCCATGCCTTTGCAAGCATATGCAGATGGAGGAAACAAGAATTGGATTGGATGGGCTGAACAATTAGGAACAAAAGATAAGCTACGAGACAAACCTTACGAGGTAAAAAAATAAATGTTCAAAACCAGAAAAAGTAATTTTCAGAAGAAAATAGATGTTGAAAAACTAATAAAACTCAATCTTGAGCTTGAAAATAAAATTGATGAAAATGGTGATTTAATACCATTTGAAGGAAATAAAGATTGTCTTCTCTATATTAGTAAACATAAGAACGGTTTTGCATTTTATTTCAACCATAACATCCCATCATCAATTCGAGAGGAATTGAAGAAGATAAATCCTGAAAAAATTTTAAAAGGTGATGAAATTGCAAAAGGAATTTTCAATGAATTTATTCCCTGTAAGAAAATTAACACCTTTGTTAGTTGTTATTTCATCGATACTCCTGCAACAAGTGAATTTTTGGATGTCATTCAAGTAAAGAATGCATTTGTAATAAGAAAAGACAATAAAAATGTAAGTTCAGCATGGGCACAAGAAGAAAATGAACAAGCTATTGAACTAGCAGTGGAAACATTACCTGATTACCAAAAAAGAGGTTATGGAAAACAAGTAGTTGCTGCTTGTACATATGATGCGATGACCAAAGGGAAAATAGCGTTCTATAGTTATGAAATTGACAATGTAACATCAGCTGCTTTAGCAAAAAGTCTGGGAGTAATTCAATATGCACAAAGTACAGCTTACTCATCTAATTGAAAAGGCATGTTTCTATTTGTGATTTGTATCAATTTATAAGTGTGCAATTTACACCTGTAAGAAAGGAGAGAACTATAATGAAAGTAGGTATGGTACAGATTAATGTAACTGATCTAGATAAAGCAATTGAATGGTATACTAAGGTTCTTGGATTTGAGTTATCCGAAAAACATTATTACCCTCCAGTTGCAGTCGATTTAGTAAATGATGGTATAAGACTTCTGTTATATAAGGCTGAAAAGGAAACAAAACTTGATTATCCTAATCAATCTCAATCATTAATCATATTTGAATCAAATGATATAGCAGCTAAAATTAAAGATATGAAAGAAAAAGGTGTTGAACTCATTTATGAAGAAGCAAAAGAATTTCCAGCTGGATTATTTACAGCTTTTCGAGATCCTTTTGGCAATGTACATGAAATAGTTGAATTCAAAAAGTAATGTAATTTTAGTCACTTTCTTCCGTTTGAAGGTTTTTAACAAAAGGGAATTATCTTCAAATAGCCACAGATATATACCAATTTAATGCCAGTCACTTAAAGAATAGTCTCTTTAGCAAATTTAATAACTTAATCAATCAAATTTGATTCTGATGTTAATCGATTCTTTTGAAGCAGGAAAAATTGTGAAAGCCTTCCAAGAAGGAAAAGAGTCGGTTAAAGTAAAATTAGATTTAGGGTTTAGAAAAAAGGAGATATTTTTCAAGAAAGATGATATTTTGATAAATAACAAATTTTATCCTGTTGAAACTATGAAGAAGCTAGTTAAAGATCATGGGATATATGACCTGAATGATGAAATAACGAAAATCGCTTTTTTTGATCAACATTATTACAAACTTGAACCAATTGAGGGTACTGCTCCTACCTTAGAAATCGATGGTATCAGAATGCATCGAACTAAACATATGACCCCTCTTGAGGATGCTCAAAGAAAGATCAGTTATATTAGATTAAGTGAAGGAGAAGATGTTTTAGATATTTGTACTGGTTTAGGTTACACTGCTATTCATTCTTACAGAAAAAAAGCTAATGTTACGACAATAGAAAAGGATCCGAATGTATTCAAAATAGCCAAAAAAAATCCGTTCTCAGATGAGCTCTTTGAAGGAATATCAAATAAAGATATCAAATTTATTCTCGATGATGCTACTCAAGTTGCAAAAACATTCGAAAACGAATCCTTTGATGTTATTTTACACGATCCCCCTCGTTTTTCTTTAGCAGGAGAACTCTACTCAGGTAATTTTTATGAGGAATTATTCAGAATTCTTCGAAAGAATGGGAGGCTTCTACATTATGTAGGGAGTCCTGGATCTAAATACCGTGGGAAAGACTTTGTTAAAGGAGTCCAAAACAGACTAAAGAATGCAGGTTTTAGGACAAAGAAAACTCCAGATGGTGAGAGCGTACTTGCTTTCAAGTAAATTAATTTATTAAGGAGTATTCTCAAATCAGATTAATGGAAAAAGTGCATTACCTTACTTTATCAAACCGAAAGGAAAAGATAGATGAATGGTTATCTATTAGCAGAGAGAGTAAATCTTACCAACCTTTTAAATTTGACATAAACAAAGCAGCTCTTCTAGTTTTAGATATGCAAGACTTTTTCGTAAAGCATGATTCTCATGCGAATGTTCCTTCTATTGAATCAATTATACCTACAATTAACAATTTAATTTCTTTTATGAAAGATAGAAGAAGACCTATAATCTATACAAAACATATTACAAGTGAAAATCCTGAGGATCTGATGAAAAAATGGTGGAAAGATGTAATTTCTAGTGATGATGAGCAATCAGAAATTTCGCAGAAAATTGATTCAGGAAAAGGGATAATTATAAGTAAAGACAGCTATAGTGCATTCAATAATACTGATTTAAAGAGAATACTAGGAAAATTATCAGTAGAGCAAGTGATCATCACAGGAGTTATGACACATCTTTGCTGCGAAACTACAGCAAGAGATGCTCTCATGAATGGATTTGAGGTTTTTTTTGTAGTAGATGGAACAGCTACCTTTAATGAGGAACTTCATATAGGAACAATTAGAGCGATATCTCATGGTTTTGGAATATGCCTTTCATCGGAGGAGATAATTGGTGAAGAATAAATCTGAAACAAAAATTGCTCTGATTGGAGGAGGCCCTGCATGTGCAACAGCTGCAGTTCAATTTCTTCGATTTGGACATGAAGTAACCCTGATTACGAAAGAGATTGGGGGGACGGTAAGAAACGCGAATCTTATTGAAAACCTTATTGGTTTTCCAGAAGGAATTAGAGGTTGGGAATATGTCAATTTGATTAAATCTCAACTATTAAACAATAAAATTCCATATATTGAAGATACTGTAGTTTCTGTTGAATTTAAGAATTCAATCTACATAATTAAAACTAAAGATTCTGAAATTCATGCAGACTTTTTACTTGTTGGAACAGGATCAGTTCCAAGGAAATTAGATATTGAAGGTGAAGAAGAAGCATTTCAAAGGAATAGACTTTACTATGAAGTCTATAATGGAAAGAAGTTCTCCGCGGATAAAGAAATCATCATTGTAGGTAGTGGAGATGTCGCTTATGATTATGCACTGAATTTGTTAGATTCTTCTCTTAACATCATTATTGTTCAAAGGACAAACAAGACAAAAAGTCTACCTATTCTTCAACAACGTGTTAGTAATCATAAGAAAATTAGAATCCTCAAGAATAGAAAACCAATCGAAATAATCACCAATGATGATAAAATTACTCTGGTAACAAAAATGGACAATAAGCTATTTCCTATTGAAGTTGATGTCATTTTTGTAGCTATTGGAAGAGAACCAAATATACAATTCTTGTCAAATGAATTGAAGGCTGAATATGAGAATCCATCGGAAAGAAGTAAATTGTATTTCATAGGAGATGCAAAAAAAGGGAACTATAGACAAATATCTATTGCTATGGGAGATGGAATGAAAGCAGCAATGGAAATAGATAAAAGATTGTCATTAGAGGAACATACAGATGGAACTCATAGCCAAATATGGTAAAGAAGATTTAGCAATTCTCTATATTGCAAAGAATCAAGGCAAAATCGTAGAATTCGTAGAGAGTTTGCAACCACCAATACCAAGAGAAAAGAAATGGGTTTTAATAATCTCTACCATGTATGGTTGCCCAATTGGCTGTATGATGTGTGATGCTGGTGAATTCTATCATGGTAAAATCTCTAAAGATGACATGATGAAAGAAATAGATCTGATGATTAGATCACGTTTTCCAGATGGAAAAGTACCAATTACAAAATTTAAAATCCAATTTGCAAGAATG
Organism: Candidatus Heimdallarchaeota archaeon; assembly: GCA_023136245.1. Classification (GTDB taxonomy): domain Archaea; phylum Asgardarchaeota; class Heimdallarchaeia; order Heimdallarchaeales; family Heimdallarchaeaceae; genus UBA460. Next base: position 5,963 of record JAGLRO010000059.1, on the reverse strand, counting down.
GGTGAACCAACTTTAAATGAAGAAGTTTTAGACCTTCTAAAAGAGCTTCCATCAACATATGAAGCACCTGGTTTAATGCCCTGTATTAGTACAATTGCTCCAAAAGGTTCTGAAGAATTTCTTGAAAATCTGATAAAAATAAAAGACAAATATTACTCTAAAGGAAATTTCCAACTTCAGTTCTCAATCCATTCAACTAATGAAGAAACTCGCAGTAAGTGGATGTCACCAAACATATGGACAATAGAAGAAATTGGGAAGTATGGAGAAAAATGGTTCAAGGAAGGAGATAGGAAAGTAACATTGAATTTCGCTGTTGCTAAAGATTCAGAAATTGATCCAGATATTATACTGAAATATTGTGATCCCTCAAAATATTGGATTAAGCTAACACCAGTTAATCCGACTGAAAAAGCAATTTACAACAAATTAAAGAGTGGAATAACAGAAGAAAACTCTGAATCAGTTTCACTAGTTCAAGAATTCAAAGAGAGAGGATTTGAAGCTTCCATAAGTATAGGGGAATGGGAAGAGAATGATATAGGAACAAATTGTGGTCAATTTGCAACTAAATATCAAAATGGTGAAGTAAAAATTAAGGAAACCTACACTACAACAAATTATGCATTCACCGAATAAGATTATTCATTTAAATGAAGACGATTTTCTAATTCTCTTCGAAACCTCTATCAAGTACATTCACAATCACTTCAGCCGAAATCAAAGATGGAAAGGTTATTGATCCAAAAATTGAATTCAAAAAAATCAAAGAAAAGAAGAAAAAAGAATAAGGTTTGGATAAATCAGTCCTTTTTATCCACTAAGCTCACTTTATCCAAAGCATTTGCATAGATGAATGCAGTTTCCTTCATTGATTCATATCTCCCTGAAGCACCGCTATGACCTGCCCCCATGTTTGTTTTAAGTAACAAATCATTTTTGTCAGTTTTAAAATCTCTAAATTTAGCAACGAATTTAGCAGGTTCCCAAAATGCGACTCGGGGATCATTTAAGCTTGTGGTTACAAGAATGTGCGGATAATCTCGAGCTTCTATTTTATCGTAAGGAGAATATGACATCATATAATCAAAGGATTCTTTATCTCTTGGATCACCCCATTCTTTCCATTCTTGTGCGGTAAGAGGAATACTAGCGTCTAGCATTGTGTTAATTACATCAATGAAAGGAACACGTGCTATTACTAAATGAAATAGTTCAGGACGCATAGTAACTGCTGCTCCAACTAAAAGACCGCCTGCACTACCTCCTGCAATAACTAGCTTATCCTTAGTTGTGACATTTTCATTTATTAAGTATTCCGCACAATCAATAAAATCGTAGAATGAATTTTTCTTTTTCAGTAACCTTCCTTCTTCATACCATGGTCTACCTAGTTCTCCTCCTCCTCTTATATGTGCAATAACATAGATATATCCTCTATCTGTTAGGCTTAATACAGAGGGAGAGAAGTTAGGATCCATAGAAGCACCATAAGAACCGTAACCATAAAGGTAAGTTGGCGCAGGTGTTTTGATATCTTTTCTATGAACAATGGATATGGGAACTTTCACACCATCGCGAGCTGTGATGAATTTTCTTGTAGTAACGAAGTCTTCCTTATTGTAATTCTTAACTTCTTCTTGTTTTCTTAATTCTAATTTTTTCTCCTCAAAATAATAATCATAAGTTGACATTGGAGTAATTAGTGAAGTATATCTAACTCGGTAAGTACTTGTAGAATATTCATAGTTATCACCACTCCAGACTCCATAAACAGGTTCAGGAAAAGAGAGATTGTGGTTTCTTTCATCGTTTTTGTTGAAGAAGATCTCAATTTTTCTTAATCCATCTTGTCTTTTATGAAGAACAAGAAAGTTTTCAAAAGCTTCAGTCCATAAGAGTCTAATTTCTTCGTTGTGAGAATAAACCTCTTCCCAATCTTCTTTACTAAGTTTATCAACTTCAGTTCTCATAAATTTGAAATTTGTAGAATTATCAGAATTTGTTACAATGTAGAAATATCCATCTCTGTGAGATACATTGTATTCATGTTCCTCTTCTCTTGGAAAAAAAACCACAAAATCTTCATGAGTATCAGACAAATCTAAAAAACGCACCTCAGAACTTAATGTTGATTCAGAATTCATAAAAAGATATTTTTGATCTTCGCTTTTCCAGAGAGATACTCTTCTCTCTATATCTTTTTCTTCGAAGATAACCACATCTTCTTCAGAAGAAGAACCTAGAATATGTCTTTTCATTGCATATGGTCTTTGAGTTTCGTCTCTCAAAACATAATAAATGGTATTATTATCAGCCCATTCAAAATTCCAACCTATATTCTCAACACCTTCAGTAAAAACATCACCAGTTTCAAGATTCTTGATATATATAATGAATTTCTCATATCCAGTATTGTCAACTGAAAAAGCTAATAATTTCTGGTCTGGACTAATTTTAAATGTTTGAAGTTTATAATATTCAAGACCTTCGGATAGAACATTTAAGTCTATAAGAATTTCCTCTTTATTTTCTAGACTCAAATGCTTTCTACAATAGATTTTATATTCCTTGTCTTTTTCGTTTCTATTATAATAATAGTAATCTTTGAATTTGTAAGGAACGCTTTCATCATCTTCCTTAATTCGATTTTTCATTTCTTTGAATAGTTCATCAGTAAAAGTTTCTAAATGTCTGGTTTTTTCTTTTGTGTAATCGTTTTCAGCATTTAGATAGTCTATAACTTCTTGATTTTCTTTAAATCTTAACCAAAAATAATCATCTTTTAATTCTAGACCATGAATTTTAGTTAGTTTTGGTTCTTTCTTAGCTATTGGAGGTTTAATCTTTTCACTCATGGTTTAGTCTATAAATGACTTGGTAATAAGAATTACTCAAAGTAAAAAAAGTTATTTTTGAATTAATAAAGAATCTAATGAGGATGCCACACTACATTTCCTTCTTTATCGATTGTAGCCCCAGCATGTCGGAGTGCCCAACAAGAGATTACAACACCTACAGGCAAAGAAGCAGGATGTCTTGCAGCAAATTCCATGTGAACATCTATGACACTAGGTCCTTCACCTAAACCCATTGCACCTATCTCTAGTTTGTTTAAGATTTCAAGAAGTTCTTTTTCGAGACTAGCTATCTTTTCATCTTCATGATACCGATAGAGTGGTCGTAAGAGCGCTTTTTTTGCAAGGTTCATACACATATCTTCTCCTCCTCCAACACCTACTCCAACAGTATATGGAGGGCATGCTAAAGGACCAGCTGCAGCAACAGCTTCAATTACAAATTCCTTGACACCCTTAATCCCTTTTCCGGGAGGAATCATTTTCATTTTTCCTACGTTTGAAGATCCTCCTCCTTTTGGCATTGCAATTATCTCTAATTGATCACCTTCAACCAAATCAAAATAAAACCATGGCACAGATCCTCTTATCCCAACATTGTTCTTTGTATTTCCTTTGAACATATCTACTGCATTAGGTCTTAGGGGGACATTTTGTGTAGCTCTTTTTGTTGCTTTAATTAATGCTGTTTTTATCTCTGACCTTAATGGAAATTTATCACCGACTTTAACGAAAAACGATACTAATCCAGTATCTTGACACATTGGTTTACTATGAGTTTCAGCTAGTTTGATATTCTCATTAATTGCCTTTAACTGAGATTTTCCCAAAGCTCCCACAGTTTCTCTTTCTCCTTTTAATAATGCCTCTTTTAGAGCACTAGGTAATTTTGTTGCAGTAATTTTTAACAGATCTGCAGCTGTATCTTCAATCACTTGCGCTATATCTAACATTTTCACAACTCCTCCAAGATTTTCTTCTTATTTGCTTGTATATTCTTCTTTGATTCATCAGTTAGGTTACCACCATGAGTATCTATTGTAACAGTTAAAGGACCAAAGTTTTCTACATCGAAGAGCCACAGACACTCTGGCATTCCAAGTTCATCAAACCAGAAAACATCTATAACTTTCTTTATTCGATCAGCAGCTAAAAGTACAGCTCCACCAGTGAAGTATCCATAAATACAGGTTTCTTCTTGGCAAGCTTTTGCTGTTCTTTCTCCCATTCCCCCCTTACCAATAATTATTCTAGGGTGAAAGGTCTTAATGAATTCATCTTGAAAAATCTCCATTCTTGCTGAAGTAGTTGGTCCAGCTGCCACAACTATCCATTCACCTTCTTCATTCTTTTTCATGACTGGTCCACAATGGAATAATCCTATTCCTTCAAAATCAACAGGGGGTTTCTTACCTTCTTTATGCAGTTCAAGAGCTTTCAAATGAGCTTCATCTCTTGCTGTTACTACAGTTCCACTTACATACACAATATCCCCTATTTTTATCTCCTTTAATTTCTCAGGGGGTATAGGAGTAGTTAGATGATATTCCATAGGAACAAGAATAATATTAGCTTTTTGAACTTTATCAAATAACGTTGATACTTTCTAAAAACCCTTAATAATACAAGTAAGAATTACATGTACAGATTTAAGAAATTTTTACTTCTCACAGAGTGATCCAGTTGAATAAAAACGAGAGCTTAACAGAGAAAGTAGAGAATACAATCCGAAAAGTAGCACAACACGCAATAGAAGCTACTTCAGTTGTTTTCTATACTGGAGCAGGAATCAGTACACCGAGTGGAATTCCAGATTTTAGATCACCTGGTGGTCTATGGGATAAATATGATCCCTACGAAGTTTCATCTCTACGTGCTTTTAGAAAAAAGCCAGAGAAAGTTTGGGAATTCTTCAGAGATTTGTATGAAAAATTTGTAGATCCTGAACCAAATCCAGCTCATGATGCAATTACTGATATTCAAAAGCTTCTTGGAGAAGACAAAGTTCACATTGCTACACAAAACATCGATGGATTACATCAAAAATCTGGTTCAGTAAATGTCTATGAATTGCATGGAACACCTTACATTATGCATTGCATAAAATGTTCTTTCGAGGAAGGTTTTGAATATGAAAAACACATGGAACAACTACCATATCCAGTATGTCCTAAGTGTAAGAAACCTCTAAAGCCCAAAGCAGTTCTATTTGAAGAAGCTTTAGATTTAAACTTACTTCGTTCAGCGATGAGGAAAGCGAGAACAAGTGAGATAGCAATTGGTGCAGGTTCCAGCTTAACTGTTTTTCCTGCGTCGGATGTTCTGCTAGCCCCGCCCCCAAAGACAAAGAAAGCATTATTTAACTTAAGTCCTACAATGTATGATCGATTGATACATTATCTAGTAAAAGGGGATGTTGTTGAAACACTACCATCGCTTTATACTAAAATTGTTGAGCTGAAATAACAGTTTTAGTAGGATTAGAATGGATTTCTTCACAATAAAACCATAGAAAGTTTAAAGAATTGAAAGCTTTAATCTATTGATGTAAGGATGATTATTATGTCTTGGGAAGAAAAAAAACAGACAGACAGTGAAGAAACTAAAGAAATAGAAGAAATTATTGAGGAAGTAAAAGAAAAAGATATCTTGCAGGATAAAGAAGAGGAAGAACATACAAGAGCACTGATACAAGAAAAAGAAGAAAGAGAAAAAGAAGAAGGATTATATGAGGAGCTACAGATGGAAGAAAAAGAGGAAGAACAACAAATAGAAGAAGAAGAAGAGAAAAAGGAAGAACCAACAACTGTTGTACCTGAAAAACCACCAGAAGAAGAAGAGAAAAAGGTAGAAGAAATAGTTTACAAACTCATTGATGTTGATTTATGGAGAACAAAAATGCATAAGGAAGAATGGGGAATAAGACTAGACGCTCAAAGGGCACAAAAGGACAGACAGTGGACTAAGGACATGGACCTTTTGGGACAAATTAAAATCGACAATGAGCCTTACGGTTTTCTTGGTATCCGCGAAAGATTATGGAAAAGTCAAGATCCACTCGAAAGAAGATTTGTCATGAAGATTTTTTCTCCTAGTGGTTATTGG